>NZ_AAWS01000084.1 GCF_000169175.1 Microscilla marina ATCC 23134 | reverse complement strand
ATGAGATTATGTAGCTTTTTTTAACTATTGTCTAGTCTGAGCGGGTTTGCCAAACAAGGAAATGTCACAGACTGGACTTCTTTCGCTCAGTTTGTGAGCTTTCGGATATCCGGCAAAAGGTTCAACTGAAAAAGGCAAGGTTAAGTTTCGCGTAACCGGGCAAGTAAAAGTAGTGCCTGAGTCTGAGAAGAGTTGGGCAGGTATTTGGGTACGTGTCCAAAAAAAGGAGAAGAAAATAGCCTATTTCGATAATATGAGAGACCGAAAGATTAGGTTGAATAAATGGCGTACCTATATGGTAGAAGCTGAAATAGACCCAAGCTCAGACAAGATTTATTTTGGAGGTGTGTGTATAGGGAATGGAAAGTTTTACTTCGATAATTTTGAGGTGTTGGTAGAAAATGCCCAGGGAGAGTATCAAAAAATATTTATCCCAAATGCCAGTTTTGACAACAAGGTTACCTCTAATGCCATTCCTCAGTGGTTCGAAGGAACAAAAGAAGAGAAAAAAGTAAGGGTCAAAGAATATACAATTAGCTCGTCAGAGACAGAAAAACGCCAGGGTAAATATGCTTTGTTAATAGAAGGCAAAGGGATCAGGTTTACCAATTACCTGATTGGTTCTATCAAAGGCTATGCCCCACAAATAGGTACGCTCATAACTATGCTGAACAACTTAAGTTCCAGAGTAGCCTCTGCGGTAAAAAACTTAAGTCAAAAACAAATTGACTGGCAAGAAGATGAACGGTCTAACTCTATTGGGGCATTGATTATCCATTTGGCTGCGACTGAAGCCTATTATCAGGTAGCCACTTTTGAAAACCGGGAATTCAATAAAGAAGAGTTGTTAAAATGGACGGCTGCATCTAGCCTGGGGGCAAAAGGTAGCAAAACATTTAAGGGCAAAAGCATTGGTTATTACCTCAATATTTGTGATGAAGTAAGACAAAAAACACTCGAGAAATTTAAACCCTTGAATGATAATTGGCTTGCCAAGACTTGGAACGATGGAGAGATGAACAATCACTTTGCCTGGTTTCATGTAATGGAACATCAAGCCAACCACTTGGGGCAAATCTATATGATTAAAAAGAAGCTGAAACAGCTGGGAATTGAATAAGCAGCAATGGTAGCCAAACACATTACACTGGTTTCAGCCTTCTGACTGAAACCAACATTTTCACCAAGCAATTATTTTATAATAACTCAATACAATGATCAATAGACTATTTTTATGCAGCCTTGCCCTTATGTTGTGGGTGGGTGCAGCACGTGCTCAAACGAAGCAAAGCTATAATTTGGACATGGAGCAACTCAATGCCCAAACCAAACTGCCTAAAGGGTGGCGTGTTAATAAGCGAGCCAGGGGGTATGCGGCACGGCTTGACTCGCAAATAGTAAAGCAGGGCAAGTATTCGCTGTTTATTGATGCTTTCAATGCTCGTTTTGGTGCCTGTAGGTACGCCCTCCCGCTAAAGTATCGTGGGCAGGTAGTAGAACTAAAAGGCTATATGAAAACCAAAAATGTAGCAAAAAGTGGTTTTGCCGGGCTATGGATGCGCATAGATGGCAAAAACCATTCGGTAGCTTTTGACAACCTGAGAAGTCAGAAAATAACTGGAACCAATGACTGGAAAGAATACAGCATTCAACTGCCTTTGTTTGCCAAAGCCGAACAAATAGTGGTAGGTGGACTTGTGGTAGGTAAAGGACAAATTTGGATTGATGATTTGAGGTTATATATAGATGGCAAGCCTATAGACCAAGCTCCCTTTAGAGAGAAGGGATTGAACACTTATGGTAAAAACTATGATGAAGTAAGTGCCAAAGAGATAAGAAAAAACCTGCTAAAGTCGTGGAAAGTAGTCAAGCAAGCCTTGAGCAAGTACCACCAACAGCAAGGGCTCAAGTATGGGGCAAGCCTGAGCCTGGTAATGGATGGCAAACTATACGATGACTTACAACTGGGCTATGCCGACCGGGAGGCAAAGAGAAAAATCAATGCCCGGCAAATTCATCAATGGGCATCAGTGTCTAAAACTTTTACTGCCACCGCCATTTTGCAGCTTGCCGAACAAGGCAAACTTAAGCTCTCTGACCCTGTTACAAAGTACATACCCGCCTTGGGTACAGTAAAAGACCCTGAGGGTAAATCGAGTTTTCACGAGGTAAAGCTACACCACCTTATTACCCATTCGGCACATTTTCGCCGTGATGCTATTTACGACACAGTGCTCAAACTGAACCCCAACTACCCTTACCAAAACACCCATTGTTTTGAAGACTGGATGAAATACAAGCACTTGTTTAAGTTTAAGGGCAAACCAGGCAAAAAGTACCGCTACTCTAACTGGGGTTACTCTTACTTGGGCATGGTAATAGAGAAAGCAAGTGGAATGAAGTTTAAAGATTATGTGAAAAAGTACATTTTTGAACCGCTGAACATGCAAGATGCTTTTTTTAGCAGTCCCACTACTACCGGGCACCGTCGCCGCATGGCAGCCTGTTACGAGGAACAAGGCAATGGTAAAGCCAAACGCTACAAACCTACCCATGACCAATGTTTTGAAGAAGCCAACGGGGGGCTTAAAGCTACAGTGAGCGATATGGTGAAATGGATGAATTTTTATAGCCAAACTGCCACTGGCAAAGCCGAACGCCAACGCCACGCCCAAGTACTGAAACCTGCCACCGTGAAAAAGTATTTTAGTGTACCTGGTTTTGCCAAACAAACCCCTACCTACAATGCGGATAGTTTGCGCCTAAAGTCTGAGAATTGGATATATACGCAGTCTAGGGTGGCGGGTTTTCACGCTAATCAAGTTAAGAGCAACCAAAGCGTACAGCTAGGACATACTGGTGGACAGTACCACTATATTTCGTACATGTTTTGGCACCCCAAGGGCAATTTTGGTATTATTTGTACTAGAAATACTGAAGCCTACAGTGGCACTTCTGCCAAAGTGTTTGAGGTAATGCTCGACTATTATTACCACGAATTGCTGGAGGTGACGAACAAGGCGTTGAAGAGGTAAAACATCGCAAAAAACTATAATAATGGAACAAGAAACTGTACTCAAATACAATATTTGGAAACAAATCATTTGGATGTTACTGGGTTTGTCTATGGTACCCGGTGCACTTTGGCTGCTGAGTTTGTACACCGATAACCTGGATGGCTGGCAATACGATGCCTGGTGGATACTTGCCCTGGGGGTGGTATGCGCTATTTTTGCGGTCTGGCATTCGGGGCGCACAAGTCATCGGTTTGTGCTGCGTTCTGAAGGCATCAGCATAGACTACGAACTGTTTTACTGGCACCACATCAACGAGGCAAGGCTTACCCAACGAGGGCAGGAATTGCCTACCCTGACCTTATGCTTAGCTGACGAAACGGTGCCCTACCTGGTGCAACTGAGCGAGGCACAATATGCGGTATTGCTCAAAGCGCTGGAGGCTAGGTTAGGCGATAAGCTTAAGGTAAGCCCAAGGGCACGCAAGGCGCAATGGGTAGAGGTAAATACTAATATTTATCATGATCCTAATTAACGGGCAAAAGCCCTAAACCTGTATCATCTGAGATTACCTGCGTTCAGTATGACCAGTACTTAAGTCTTCCCGAACGTGTGAGGGAACTGGTGTGAAACTAACGCCAGCTACTTCACCTGCGTTCAGTATGACTGTAAAGAATAAGTGTAGAAATAATACAAAAAAACAGTTCATAAAAACACTTTATTTTTATTCATCTACTTTCAGAAACCAAACTGTTAAATATAAAAATAACTAGTTGTTGTAGTATTTTAAAAAGCTTTTTACCCCTTATTTGCACATCTTGACATGTGAAACTTGGCTTTGACTTGCATTAACGCGTAATATTGCATCGTCAATAACAAAGACAAGAGCCGCCAGTCAGGTGGTATAGTTGTTACACATTCAACTACAATAAATTACATTTTTTAAATTTTAGTATTATGAATAACAAGAAGAAAAACAAACTAACCATTAAAGAAAATTGGAGTAAAGGACTGACTTTGTCAGAGAAAGAAAAAAGTTTTTTGATTGGTGGTGGGACTGGAGCAGATTGTCCTACGCAAAACGCAGGGAAAAGTGAAGCTACTAATCAGTCACATGGAGCAGATGGTTGCGTACCTGATTAGTAGACTCATGTTTTTTACCTACAAAATTTTGGCTTAATAGGTATGCGTATTCACATTTTAACTATAGAGCACGGAGCTAGTGAATGCGCATCTCTTTCTTTATTAACTTCTTTTATATATAAGGATAGTATGCAATGACATTACAGAATATAGCTTACAAAGTCCAACAAATATCTCAGCAAGTAATGGATCGAGAATGGGACTTTAAGGAAGCATCAAGTCTTTATACAGGAGTAACAGGTATGGCTATACATTACGCTTTACTTTATCAACACACAAAGCAAAATGAGTACCGAGAATACACTTATAATCTTGTAAGTGAGGCGTTAAATAATGTGACTTCCTTATCCTATAGCTCCTCCCTTTCTGGTATATCTGGTGTTGCGTGGATGTTACAGTACCTTGTGGATATTAGGTTTTTTGAGAATGAAGAAGTTGAGGAATATTTACCAAAACTTAAAAAAGCTATTTTGGCAACCATCGAACAAGATAAAAAAAGGGGGAACTATGACTTAATGCATGGATTAATCGGCAAAATGATCGTATTGCTCGATATTCAAAACTTTAATCCCTCTAGGCATCCTGACATTATGCCAGTAATCACCGATAGCATAAATTACTTGCACCAAACTTCCATACAAAATAAAGCTGATAACACCACTTATTGGATGGCTCCTTTTAGAGATCATGTAATCACAGGAATGGCTCATGGAGTTTCAAGCATTATTTGGTATTTGGCAAAGGTTATAGAGACAGATATTGTAAGTACTTCGGTAAAGCAAACCGCCAACTCACTAATAATAAGTGCAAGTAACTGGTTACTTATGCAAAAAATAACAACCAGAGATTCAAAACTACTATTTCCCACGAAAGTTTTTATTGGTAATCAGGAAGGCAAAAAGAAAAACTTTTCATTGGCTTGGTGTCACGGTGATTTAGGAATTGCCATTGCATTAATTAAATCCGGCAAAGCACTAAATGATAGTAGGTTATTAAATGAAGGAATCCAAATAGCCGAAACCCTT
This sequence comes from Microscilla marina ATCC 23134, assembly GCF_000169175.1. Taxonomy (NCBI): domain Bacteria; kingdom Pseudomonadati; phylum Bacteroidota; class Cytophagia; order Cytophagales; family Microscillaceae; genus Microscilla; species Microscilla marina. The sequence continues at coordinate 14,862 of NZ_AAWS01000084.1, read as the reverse complement.
GCACAAATCAAAAAACAAGATTCAACCATTATTCAAGATGCTCATTCAACAGATGCTTGTTTTTGTCACGGAACTTTTGGTCTATTTTTTATTTTTTACATTTTGTACAAAAGAACAGGTAGCAACAAACTAAAGACTGCTTACTCATATTGGCTGGAGTTAATTAATAATTCATTACAAAACAGTAGTGACATAGGTTTGCCCTATGGCATATTGGAAAAAGACAAAAGCATTCGATGGTTACACGACCCTGGAATATTGATAGGAGCAACGGGGCAAGCCCTTGTTCTTCATACATACTACTTGTATGAAACAAGCAAAGAACTAGACAGTGAATGGTTTAAGCTATTTTTATAATAACATTCAAATGATACGAAAAACAACTTTAGTATTAATTACTTCCATAAGTATATCCTTGCAAGTATTTGCGCAAAAAAAAATCTCAAAGCCCACCAAAAAAGAGCTGCTCAAAGAATGGAATAAACTGGATACATTTCAGAAAAAGATGAAAGAGATTTTTCCTGATTTTGGATTTTATGCAGCATTAGTTTATGATGGGAAAACCATATCGACTAAAAAAAATGGATATGCCAGCCGAGAAGCCAAATTCAAAATGAATGATAAGACTATCCACATGTGGGGTTCTGTATCAAAAATGTTTACTTCTGTAGCAATATTGCAACTCATGGAAAGAGGCAAACTAAAAATAGATGATCCTGTTACTAAATTCATTCCTGAGCTAAGAAATACCTCTAAAGATTTTGGTGGTTTTGACAGTGTACGTGTTTACCACCTTATTAATCATACCAGTGGTTTGACCTGGAAGCATATACAAGAGGCTCTGGATAAAAAATACCCCAATGTGAAAGTAAAAAACTCCTGGGAAATGACCAGCCCTTTGTTTAAGCACCTCAAGCTGAAAAGAAAACCAGGTGCCAAATATGCTTACAATAATGGAGGGTACTCTTTATTAGGTATTCTGATAGAAAAAGTTACCCAACAGAAATTTACTGACTATATTAAAAACAACATATTTAAGCCATTGGGAATGAAAACAGCGCACTATGGCAAAACCCCAAAAAGACTAGAAAAGTATTTAGGCAACAGCTATTTAACCACTAAAGATTCAACCCAAACCATTGAGTTTGACCGAAGCCAAGGTATTCACGAAGGCAATGGAGGAGTAAAAGCCACTATACGGGATATGCTAAAATTTATGAACTTCTTAAGATTCAGAACAAAGAAGCAATATCTAAAAAAGTATGACAAAGTTTTGAAATGGGATACAATCAAAAAATATTATTATGACTTGGATGTAAATAAACCCAGTATGAGATCATCTGTTCAGGTAAAACTTAAAGGAGCCATCATTTTAAGAGCATTTGGGTTGATGTATGTGAAAAATCACGGTAGCGTCCACTCGGAGAAGCTAGGGCATTCAGGATACATAGCAGAATATCAGTCTCTATTTTTTGTAAGAAAAGATGTACCGTTTGGCATCATAGTAATGACAAATTCAAGCGGGGATAGGGGCACACCAGAACATATTGTTAATCAAAGATTTGTAAGCTCATTAAACTATTTCAGTAGTACTGGTAAAATAAACCTAAGGTTTTACAAATGGAAAAAAGCATTAAGAAAACTAAAATAACGCATTGATATGACCATAAAGCTTTTTCTCCTCAATCTACTAATTTTAACATCCAGTATCTTTTCAGCAATAGCCCAAAGCAATAGTTTATTTACCAAGAAATTTGATTTAAAAACCAACGTATCATCAGAAAGGCATAATACCCTTGTTATAGATCACAATAGCAAGGTTTTATCTGCTACCTTATTTGGGATAGAAACCTTTGATGGAGTAACTTGGAAACGGAATGAAATATATGATGGTAAGAAGAAGATATATATGCTATACATTCTTCAAAAAAATAAATACCATCAAGGTAGTTACTTAATCGCAAGTAGAGGTAATTTTGGTTTTTTATCTTACCAAAACGATCAGTTTCAATACACAAGCCTTGCTTCAAAGCAATTGAACGACTCCATTATTGGTTCTCATGTGGTACGTATTTTACAATTAAACTCAAGTACTTATTTTTTTGGGAGAAAAGGGTTTGTGGTATATAATCACCAAGACAATACTTTAAAAGTTATAAAAAACAATATTGATTTAAGTAAAAAATATAGATATGAATATTTTGTAATAGGACAACAAATTGTATCAAAGGGTCCCAATAACCAAGTACTTGTATTACAAAACAACCAATGGCAAACCTCCACGAAACATTATTTTTTAAAAAAATACAATGCCGCGAAATTTTTTGAGCTAAGTCCCCACCAAAAATTGTTGATTAGCAAAAGTGGGGATTTTTACCTTTCGGGCAAAAGACATCTGTTTAGGAAAAATGACACTTTATCAGTCATGTTTCAAGGTACTTATGGTTTCCGGATCAAACATAGAGCAGGGAAACTTTTTATAAAAAGCCACAAAAAAATAGCAATCTATGATCTGAAACAAAATAAAGTCATATTTCTAAAACAATTCAAGAAAGCCAGGTTAACTAATTTTGACATTGACAAACAAGGTAATTTTTGGGTTTCTTCTTATGATGGTATTTTTTTTATAGAAACCAATATAGTTTTCAAAGCTCGTACTAATCATACCAACACATTCAAACAATACCATATTGATGATATGACTTTCGATATCAAGCGTAACAACATAGATGTGGAAGTCAGGAAAAAAGGCAAATCTAAGTTATTTAAAAAACTTGGACTTATTCACAACATAGTGAAGGTAAGAAGCAATATTTACTTCTGTACAACTAAAGGCTTGTATTTGTTCAAAGATGATGAGCTAAATAAAATATACAATGCAGAATGCTATATAATTTTAAACTATAGCTCAAAAGGACAAAATAACTTGTTATTTATAGAAGGCAGAGTGCTATTGTTAAATGCCAGGCAGAAAGTAGTTAAAGAAATGAGCGTACCAGGCTTAGCATTGAGAACCATTATTTTTAATAATAAAATATATTATTCTACTGAAGACGAAGCGTATAGAATAACATTAAATAACAAAGGGGATAGCATTGTTAATGTATCACGGCTAAAATTCCCTAATAGAACAGCCTACGACTTCGAGTTTTTCAAGACTTCTGATGGCTTAGTGATCAACAATGCAAAAGGCATTTACCTGATCAAGGAACAAAACGAAAATAAGACTATTCATCTGTCTAAGAATATAATAGGGATTTCCAGAAATAAAAAAGGGGATTATAATGTAAACTTTACATACGTATACTGTAATAGCATTGATAGTTTTTTTGTTGTACCCCTGTACATTGGCGAATACAACGGCAAAAACATTCCTGGGCATCTAATAAAAAATGCCAAAGGTGCTTATCAATGGCATAATAAGCCTTTTAAGAGACTAGACAAATGCCTTTTGTCAAGCATTACCCAGACCCCACAAAACACCTACGAGCTTGTTGCCAATGACCATATCATAGAATATGATCCCAACAAGAAAATAGATGTTGACTATGCTTTCAAAACCTACATACGAAGTGTACAAATTAAAACAAAGCATACTGATACTACTCGACGAAAGAACATATTAGTAGATTCTATCATTTATTATGGTAATGCAGTACAGCCACCAGCACCTACATTGGCATATCAGCACAACACCCTCACCTTTACCTACGCCAGCGATAGCTGGGCGGCGTATGAACGAAACTTGTACAGTTACCAGCTCATTGGGCTTGACGAGGGCTGGTCGGGCTGGAGCACTGAGCAAAAGAAAGAGTATACCCACTTACGCGAAGGTACTTATACCTTTAGGGTACGTTGTAAAAACATCTATGGCACCATTAGCTCAGTAGACAGTTACACCTTTACTATACTACCTCCCTGGCACCGCACTATCTGGGCTTATGCTCTGTATGTACTGGTCGGGCTTGCTTTGCTCATTGGGGGCAGTTATGGCTATAGCCGTTACCGTAGTCGCCAGCTCTACCTGCGTAATCAACACCTGGAACAAGTAGTAGATGAACGCACTCAGGAAATACTTGCCCAAAAAGAAGAAATTAGCCAACAGGCTGATATGTTACAAGTGACCAATGATGAACTCAAACAAGCCAACGAGCGAATACAGAGAGAAAAAGACGAAAAAGTAAAAATTTATCTGCAAGAAGCCACCGAAACTGCCAACAAGCTCCAGCAGGTGCGTAACACCCTTGCCAAAGAAGGTAGTGATGAAGCTCAAAAAATACTTAAGCAAGCCATCAGTGGAGTAGATGAGTTTGTGATTATCAGAGAGAAGGTTCGTCAAGAGTATCCAGATTTTACGGAACGTATTGACCAGGCATTGATAGACAAAAAAATAACCAAACTAGTATGGCAAGTAGGCTACTGCCTCAAGTTAGGCATGTTGCCCGCCGAAGTAGCCGAGGTACTCCCAACCAACAATCGTTCAGTATCTACGCATGGCTCTAACCTACGTCGGCTAGGAATATTAGACCCTATCAAGAAAGCATAGCTTTGGGAATTACGAATTGGACTTGCTCAACCATCATACAACGTAACTATCACTATAAAATAAAGAGGGAAAAAATATGTCTTTAAACGCATACACACCTATCCATGAGTGGACGGATAGTGTTATCAGGCTTTATGAAATAAAAGAGGCACTGGAAAAAAATGAGGTAGAACAAGCCAAAACTTTGGTAGAGGCTGAAATCTACGCCAAGGGCAAGTTTGCCGCCGTGCAACAAAGGGTACAAACACTTTATCCTGAGTTTGTAACCGCAATAGCCGAAGTGCTCGCTCAGGGAAAAATCACCAAGTTGATGTGGCAAATAGGGTACTGTATTAAACTGGGGATGGCACCCATAGAAACTGCTAAAATACTCAACACCAATAACAGGTCGGTGTCTACGCTGGCCTGCAAACTACGCCGACTGGAGCTGTTGGAGGCGGTGAAGAAAGCCTAGCTTTTTAATTACGAATTTTTCAATTACGAGTTAAACAATTACGAACCGACCGTAGGGAGCTCTGCGTAAGCTAATTACGAATGGGCGAAAAGCGACTATGGTCTACTATCTGTCGATTTTATAAACTTCTAAAAATCAAAACTTATAGAATCGACAACAGGCTTATAAACCAGCCTCAAGCTAATAGCACCGATATTCATCGGCATCTAAGGACTTGAGGCTGTAGAGACTACTGACTAAAAAATTAACCAATGAATACATTCGAACCAGGTGATTTTTATGTACTGCGTACTCCATTGCTGGAGCGCAGCTACCTGGAGCCTCCGGTGGGAGTTGCCCAAGGCACAGGGCAGGTACGCCAACACCTACAAGCGGCTTATAGGCTGCCAGCCTTGCAACAAGCCTTGTACATTGCCTCCCCCGATTTGTTTGCTCAGTTAGATCGTTGGCACACTTTGGCAGCACTGCCTGTACCCAATAAAAAGCAACGCAAAGATTTGCAACAACTCAGCCAAAAGCTGTGGATGTTTTTGGCAAGGGCGGCTTATCGTTGTACCCCTTTTGGTACATTTGCTGCGGTTACCGTGGGCGAGTTTCGTTTGCAAAGACACAGCAACCTGGCACTGGATGGGCTTGGTCCCATGCGCACCTCGTCAAGGCTGGATATGGTGTATTTACTAAGGCTCAGGGCGGCACTAGAGGCAGATACAGAGGTAAGGGAGCAATTGCGTTACTTTCCTAACAATACGCTGTACCGCAATGGCGATGATATGCTGTGTTCTTTCTTTGATGAGCAAACCTTGCAACACGTTGCCTCATCGAAGGAATACCATGAGGTAGCCTGGGAGCTGTTTACCACTTGCCGCCAGGCGGGAGGCATGCACAGGCACGAAATGATTGCCCACCTGATGACAGGCCCCGAACTCACCGAGGCAGATTGCCGTGAGTTTGTGGAGTATTTGATTAACCATCATTTGCTTATTTCTGAACTGTATCCCAGTCTGAATGGTGAAGAGTACCTGGAACAATTGCACGCCAGCATAGCTCAAATGCCTGCTGCCCAAGGCTACCTCGCCATCATCAATCATATTCGTAGGCAGCTGGCGCTGATTGATGCCACGCCTGACCCTGCTCAAAGCCTGGGGCTTTATCAACAATTGGCAGGCTATCTGAGCGAACAGCCTTTTGCTCAGCAAACCAAAGAAGAAACTGATGATGGTAGCAATGAAAACAAGACTTCTAAAAAAGAACTCATCCAGGTAAATGCTTTTAGGGATGAAAATGGGCAAGCACTAAGCAAAACCGTTCCCCGCCACCTGGTACGTCAAATAGCCACTTTGATAGACACTGTAGGTGAGGTGCCCACAACAAAAGCAGACTTAAGTACCTTTGCCCAGGCTTTTTTTAAGCGTTACGAAAACGAAGCCGTGCCCTTGCTGTTGGCAATGGACGAGGTAACAGGGGTGGGTTATCCTTATGGCAAACGGGTAGCAACGCTACCTACCTATTTGCAGGAGTTGGGTGTAGTGGTTGGCGAAGGTGGAACAATGCCCCAAGTTGCTGACCCAAAGGCAGGACAGACCTCAGCGCTGGATGCCTTGCTGGAACAAAAATATGTAGAGGCTTTACAAACCGGGGCACCTGCAATACATTTGAGCAAAGGCGAAGTACAAAGTCTGAAGGCAAGCCAGTTACCAACCAAAGAAAAACCAAGGTCTTTGCCTCCGGCAATGGTGGCGATGGGTAAGCTGCTTTACCAGGCACCCGATGACCTGGAACACAACCCCAAACAGGATAACCCGCGTAATTTTCGTTTTCAGTTGTACCAAGCCAGTGGTCCCGTGGTGGGCAACCTCTTAGGCAGGTTTTGTTATGGCAGCCCCTTACTCCAGCAGCAACTCAGTGCTACCATTGCTCAGGTAGAACCTGATAATGACCACTTGGTATACGCCGAGGTAGACCATTTGCCAGGGCAACGGGTGGGCAATGTAATCATTCGCCCCCGGTTGCGTGCGTATAGCATTGCCTTGGGCGGTGCCAATACCAACGACGTTCACCAAATACCCGTGACTGACCTATGCCTAAGTATGCCTGACGGCAAACGTTTGGTATTGCACTCGCGGCGCCTGGGCAAACAAGTAGTGCCCCGGATGAGCAATGCCCATAACTACGCCCACAATGCCCACCCGCTCTATAAGTTTTTGTGTGATTTGCAATACCAACAAGAGTACCGCCAGTTGCCCCCGTTTTTTAGGGCGCAGCGCTGGCAGCAAAGGAGTTATTTGCCCCGCCTGGTCTATGATGACAGCTTGATTTTATCACCCAGGCAGTGGCGGGTGAGTCGTCAGCTATTAGAAGCAGTTCAATTAGAGAAAAAGGAAGACCTGTATACCACCATTAGTATCTGGACACACAAAATAGAAAGACTGAAACAACAATTGCGCTTGCCACATCAGGTACTTTTGGTAGAGTCAGACAATAAACTCTACATTGATTTTACCAATCCTTTGAGCCTGGGGGTGTTTTTGCAAAAGGTGTTTGCAAGTAAAGAAGTTGTTCTAGAAGAAGTAATAGAAGAGCACGTTCCAAGCCAATCCTATAGCAACGAAATGATTTTCCCGATCACCAGTACGGCCCCACCAAGCCGCAAGCAAGCCCCTGCACTTGCTGCCCAAACCCTGCCTCAAAGTATACAAAAAAACTTTGCTTTTGGCAGCGAGTGGGTCTATTTTAAAGTTTACCTGGGTACCCTGGGCAGCGATCGGCTTATTGCGGAAGACCTGCACCCGCTCAGCAAAGATTTGAGAGATTCAGGGCACATCGATCAGTGGTTTTTTATTCGGTATACCGATCCGGAGGCCTACGGTCCCCATTTGCGCTGGAGGCTGCACATCAACCATTATCCCGAAGAATTTGGCGAGATAGTGCAAGCATTTTCGCAAAAGTTGATGGCTCTAAAGCAACAGGGAAAGATTATCCACTATTTGCCTGATACCTACCAACGTGAACTCAGTCGCTACTTGCCTTATAATATGGAGTTAAGCGAAAAATGGTTTGCCCTGGACAGTGAATTTGTAGGACATACTTTAGAACTACTCACTCAGGACGAAACTGCCACCGATGCACTCAAATCGGCGCTTGCCATCAAACGCCTCAAAGCTTTATTGGATGCGTTTGATTTGCCCAAAGAAACCCGTGAGAAGATTATTCATCAAGGTAGGGCAAATTTTAGCCGGGAGTTTGGCTTTGATGCCCACCCCCAGGCACAACTCCTCAAAAAAGCACTGGCAAAGCACACATTGCCCGAAGACTTCAACATGCAGCACCAGTGGGCATTTATCCAGCTTACTGACCAGGAAAAACCACTCGCCCAACAAATAAAAGCCAACCTGCAACAACACGGGGCAAGTGAGGCTCAACTCCGTTCGCTGCTTGGTAGCTACATCCACATGTTTAATAACCGCTTTTTTGCCAGTGGGCAAAGGTTGGAGGAGATGTGGGAGTATTGGAGGTTGGAATGATAAAGTAGAGATTATTAGCCTATTATATCTTGATTATATTTTTTATAAGTACTTACTAAAAACTTATACCCATTTTTAAGCAATTTATCACATACTACGTTTGCTGCTGTTTTCTGCCCATTTTCATATAAAAAGATCATTAAGTCCTTAATATTTAACTCAGATTCTTCTGAAATATAGGCATTCATAGCTATTGAGTTGAAAATACGCCCAATTTGGCCTGCTACAGTTGATGGGTTTCCTTTTGTCATTAAAAATCTGAGCCCTTTTATTAGCCAAAATGTTGAAAACTGGTCATCAATTTTTTCGCTGGACTTTAAAATTAAATTGGTATATTCAGGGGTTAGTTCAGGAACATATTCTATTAATTTCACAAGGTTGCCCAACAACTCTAACTCCTCTTTCTCTTGTGTCTCTTTGTACTTCAGAGTCAAAAAAGACCATACTTGATAAATTTTTTGTTCAAATGCTTCTGCATCCTCTTTTTGAAGGCTTTGGTAGTATTTTTTTTGTCTACCAATAAAATCTATAAACTCGTTATGTAGTGTTGGCTTGGCTTTTTGTAAAAATAAAGCAATAATTCTTTCATCGGCAATACTCTCGTAATCCCAAAAGTAAAAAGCCACAATGTGGTGAATATATCCATTGCTGTTAGAGCGATGTTTGATGTCTATATGCTCATTAATTGCTCTTTCATAATGTGGATAGAATAAATGATACATCTCATCATTAGGTGGTGGTGGAGAAACAAATATTCCACCCATAAATGGATGCCAAACATACTCACCTAAGGTGTAAAACTGTTGTACCTTACCTTTCAGCCAATCCTGATTTAGATAGTAGAACTGCTGATAATGCCAACCAATAATAATATATGCATCAACTATGTTTTTTTCTAATGCTGCTTCAAATACAGTCGTTATATCCTTTTCCCACTTTATATCCTTATTATTGTCTAGGTTTCTTGCTCTTCTTAAAGAATAATTTAAAGTCATCATCAAGAACTTTCCAGCGTTTGAGTTTAATACATAATGTTCATAAACCATCTTAGTTCTTTCAAAATCACCTTCGTTAACTGGCTTGATATTGTTGGCTAAAACCAAAATAATTTCTTTTGCCAATGGTAATAGTTCTAAACCAAATGCATGCTCATCTGATTGCATGCCTTCGGATAGTAAGTCACTAATAGTCCTTACAACCCATTCGTAACTGACACGATTATTTTCAATTTGATATTCACCCTCATAAAAACCAACTTGATTCAAATAGTTTTTGCAAAATATTAAAACCTTTTGCCAATCAAATGACATTTTATTTCGCCAGGCTTCTCGTAAACCGCTTAAAATATGATAGATATAAGTATATGGAAGTCCAAGATATAGGTGAATTTCAGACGTAATATTTTGAGGGTCAGCAAATATCATTTCTTTAAGATTTTCAGACAAACCAATTATCGAGGGGCTATCCCAATCATGTTTGTCTTCGTGTTGCTTAAAAGACCTAATATACTCTACTATTTCGTTGTTGCTTTTTGCTTGTAGTTCTTCTATTGAGAGAGGTGACGTATGTCCAACTCTATAAGTGACCTTGCTTTTGTTTTCAAAATCTTTGTGGGTTTTGCCCTGTTCCTGAGATAGTTTTTCGTAAACCTCTTTTGCTAAGGGCAAATTTCGTAGTGAAGAGTACCACCGTAGCTTCCAGTCATTTATATAATCAAGGTTTTTATCTGGTCGATCACCTTGTGGTCCTTGTTCTATGATTTCTTTTAGCCTGAAAACTTCGTCATTTGATAGTTCATCACTATTCTTATCTAATAAATCATAGATTATTTTTTCATAGTGATATTTTGACAATAGTTGATGTGGATCATTATTTCCAATTAAATTCCAAAATAATTGCTTGGTATGGCTATAGTTTTCTCCAATTACTTCAAGCACTGTTTTGCGAAAAAATGGTACTCTATAATACCTGTTAAGGGCAAATATTTCTAGTAGTAACAAGGCATCTGCTGGTGCCTGCTTTGTTTTTTCGTTTAATAGTTTTTTGAATATGGAGGCAAGTGCTTTATCAAAATCTTTGTTTTCGTAATTCTCTTCATTAGTAGTAAATGGCGCAATATCAGTTAGTAAGTAAAAGTATGTGCCTTCGAATAGTTGTTCTACAAAATCGTTCAGGCTATCTTCGTTTCCTTCTGAAGGGATATAGCTAATTCCTTTTTTTGCAAGTGTATTGATTATTGTTTGTTTTGTTTGTGCGATGTTAAGATTCTCAAAGTTGCGAATATTACAAGAAACATCTGAAGAGTCAGGGTCGTCATCTCGAGTCACTTGTAATTCAAGATCAAGCTCTTTTATAAAAGCTTTCACCTCGTATTCTTTACCTCCATTAAGGTTGAGAGTAAATGTAATTCCTTCTGGTGAAAAAAAACGTAGCTTCTTTAAATTATCTGCCAGATCAATTATTAAGTCATCAAAACAATGTTCGGTTATCCTTGATCGTAAAGCATCATCTAAAAAAAGCTTCACCAAACTATGTACAGCAACTTTTATATAATATTGTACATACATAGGGTTAGCATCAGAGGTGAGGTATATGGACAATAAAAACTTTAAAATATATTTGGCTTTTTCTATGTCATTTTTGGTAGGAGTTTTAGGCAAAAACTTAGGTAAAAGCTTTGAACAAAGTACATGAGGTCTTGTATCAGGTTTTGCTTCAACCGCAAACCAAAAAGGAATAAACTCTAATAACTCAATTGTAACTTTTTTATTGGGCAAGTCTTTCAATATGTCCAAAAAACACCCCCAAGTCCAAGTACTGGCATCAGGTTTTGCTTTGTTGGAGACCGTTTGTATTATTTTCAGGATAGTATCAATAACCTCTTCATCAAGTTTACCTTGAGCAGCTTGTTTAGCTAAATATAATAAGTACCACACAGGAAACCACCTGTCATCTTTCCTAGAACCTTTTTCTGGAATATTCGAGTGATGAAAAACACCTTTCTTTTGAAGGATTTTTAACCAAGAAGGTTTCTTTAGATTGTGGTAAAAATGTTTTTCATAGGCTACACCTGAATCAATCAAGGCTAATGCAAAGATCATCTGCTCTTTGGTAGGTTTTTCATAAGCTAATATATGATCTAAAGTACTGTTATTAGCAGCAAAATCGCTTTCATGTTCTACCTCTATGCTGTAATATTCGGGGTTATATACTCTAGCTTTGAGCTTATTTTTTAATCTTTGCTTTTGTTTGAGCTCATTGTTTTCTGGGAGGTTGTAAAAGGTTTTTATATTGTGGATAAAATGCTTTAGTTTTGAATACGCCTTTATGTTCAATTCCTCAAAATAAGGAGCCAAATCTGGGTGAATTTTTTGCTTTCCTTTTTCAAAAAAATCATCTTTATTTTCAGAAACAAAATAATAGTCATTTCCTTTTTTGTTTTTGGCATAATCAAAAAGCGACAATATGATCATTGCATCAGCTACACTTGTTTTTTTGTGCATAGGAGCTTTCTTGGCAATTCCCCAGTCAATGATTTGATCTTTTACTTTTTGACTTTGAGGTATTATTTCTGCAGATTGTAGTAATTGCTCAATGCTATCGACTTGATTTGAAATAATAGCTTTTTGAACACTTATGGTTTTGTAATCGGCAAAAAAAGCGGTTGGTAATATTTCATCTGCTGTCTCAAAAAAAGCTTTCAATTTCTTTTCTCGTTCTGCTATCATTCTTTCTTTGTTCTTCTTCCACTCATCTAGTATTATTGAGGGAAGCAAAAGTTTGACCTGACCACTTTTTACCCAAGTATCTAAATAATCTACCAGAAGATTTTCTGCTTTCCAGGAATCATCCAATGAATAGATCCAAATATTGCTGTCAAAGGTTAAGTAAATCATTTGTAAAGTTTAGGTTAAGTGCTATTAGAAATAAACATATTCAAAACTAATTACAGCTAAATATCAATAAACTCATCTTCATTTGATGCTTTACTGGTTGTTTCTGACCAACGTTTGGCATGGTTGATGACCTTACCAGAAAACCCTGCTAATTTTAAGAGCAAAAAATCAATCATAAAATTTAGTCGTGCTTCCAAGTGGATTGATTCTTTTAGTCTTACAGGGCTACTACTATTCCCATGATACCTGCCATGTAAATACGTGTTTCTTTCTGTTAATGTAGGTTGTTCCCCTACTAAAAGTGTATAACCAAAATGCTCAAAAGGTTTGGAGAGGGCAGCTCTATTGGTAAGCTTGTTCATATCATTAATTTTAGCCTCAATAGTTTTTAAATCAAATTCTCCATCACCTAACTTACTTTCTGTTTTTATTTCTTTCGCTATTTCCAACATTTTTTGTCTTAGTTCCCTAGCTATTTTTTTGTCTTTGATGGGAGTACTATCTTGTTTATTGGTAAAAACATTCTTTTTGAAGTATTGTGCGATAGCTTCAATAGCAACATAATAGCCTGGCAGAGCCAATTCGAGAGTTATGGAGTTTCCGTGTATAAGTAAAATAGCTGCTCTTTCCAATTCGTCGTGATTAAAAAAGAGAGTAACAAGGTTAGAAAATACCTGTTCAGGAAAACGAAAAATATACTTTTTCCCATCTTCTTTTTTATTTTCGCTATCGCCCTTTATCTCTTCTTTTGAATTCGTATTATGGGTATAAATATAACTTTCAAAAACAGATGTTTTAGTACTAATGGAAGGGCTAGACGAACTATATTTGATATTCAAAGGAGCTTGCATAGCCTCATCTTCAAAAGACAAGATATAGGTTTCATTTAATGTGAGCTGTCCAGTAATAAAACCAAGTGCCAATAGTATACAATAACACTTCTGCTTGAATATGTCAATACTGGTTTTATTAAGACAGTCTATGACTAAAAACTCCTGCTTGTTAAGCTTATGTGTATAAATATGAAACTTCTCATTAGATACAGAGCAGCAAACAAGAAAGGTTTGTAAGTTTTGAGGAGTAACATACCCTCTGATCTCAAAATCTGTCAAGTCAGGCGCCTTATTTTTTTCTCCAACAGGAATTACCTGTCTCAGGTATTTATCATCAAAAGACTTTGCACTTGATGTTGTGGTAAGTTCTGAAAGACTTCCTGAACCTATCTCATTGAGATTTGTATCGTGACTGATTTTATTTAAAAATAACTTTTCCCCTTGAAAAAAAAGCGTAGAATTTTCATTGAATAGTTCAATTACAGTGTCAGGCGAAAAAGGAAATGCTTCTAAATCATTTACTGCTGATGGTTCTAGTTCAAAACCATATTCCCTGCTTTCTTTTTTGATTGTTAAGGTTTTGCTATCTAGGTAGTGTTTGTTACATTTAATAGTAAAACAAGAGGGCTCCATAAGTTTTACAACTTTTTGCAAGGATGGGATAATGTCTTTTTTTATCAATTCCATGTAAGTTTTTAGGTTTGATTGCTGTAAAACTTCAATGTTAGAATGAATGTACGCAGTATTTTTGCGCAGGAGTAAATTATTTAGATTTCTTTGATCTTTTTACTTTCTTGATTGTTTTATCCTTCAAAAAAACAATCTTTGATACTCTACTTATAAGTATTTCTTCCTTGTGAGAGGTTTTCCTATTTTTGATGATAATGCTTTTTTGTGTTCTGGCGAGCAAGTATCCTATCAAATTAGCATCGGTCTTATCAGCTTTCAAGTATTGAACTTTTACAAGTTCCCCATCACTTTTGGTTATTGTATCCTTCAAGAAAGTAATCTTTGAAACTCTATTCATTGGCACTTCTTCTTGGCTGAGTGTTTTCTCATTTTTGATAGTAATGCTTTTTTGAGTCCTAATGAGTAATTTCCCCCTTAGATTAGCCTCAGTATTATCCGCTTTTCGGTATTGAATTTCTATCAGTATTTCGCCGCCGTACTTGATAGTTCTTAAGAAATTTGTGTATAAGGGTTGGTAAAAAAGAGAGCAGATGATGATAATAATTCCTAGCAAGACAGCTATCATTGCTCCAATTTTCCGTTTTACTTCAGTTCTTAAAAAATAGATTACAGTAATTGCTATAATGCAAAATATTGTATTCGTTATGATAATGCTAGACTCGGAAAAGCCAAATACAAGACATGAAAACATTGTTGCTGATATTAAAATAATTGTGGCTCTTAAGTTTTTTTGCTTTTGACTTCTATGGCTATCTTCCTCTAATACACCTTTGACCATGTTATAATTTTTTGTCAATAACCAGTATATTGCAATAGAACCAAATATTGAAAATATAATATCAATGAATGAAATTAATCCCACCACAATGTTAATATACTCTACTCCCTCAACAGGCACCCTAAATCCTTGATAATATGCATG
>NZ_AAWS01000083.1 GCF_000169175.1 Microscilla marina ATCC 23134 | reverse complement strand
CTTGTTGGTCTTGTTGCCGGGCAAAGTTTGCGGTGTTTTTATATTCCATAGGTGTTGGGGGGTTTATGTTTGAAGTTGTGTTTATGCCACTGCAAAACTAGCCAGTAAAGCTTGATTGTTCTATGACTCACTTGTTTTTTTTGGTAAAACCAAGGGGTAATTGAGGCCATTGCACAAGAATAGATGTGATAAAACCCGTTGTTTTGTGGGTATATAATGAAAGTGTACCGCTTGATGAACTAAAAAATGCCTGATATGGCCACCTGAGCGCAAAACTTAAAAGTACTCTAACATTGACTTAGTTGTATGTTTATCACCTGGCTTTTCACTTGACCTGTATTAGTGGCATATTTAGCACGTCTAAACCAGGCCCATTTATAAAGCACCTTGTTTAACAAGTAGCTCATTTACAATATTTTAGTATTACTTAAAAATGTATTTTTCCTTTAAATCATACATTTAATTCCTTATTTGAGCAAATCGCCCAACTTTAAATTGTACAATAACAGTGGCGTGAAGTGATAAAAAAAAGCTTTTCTAATATTAAGTTTTTATTAAATAAACCTTATAAATCATTTAATTAATTTATTTATCATAAAAAATGGAATACTGATTATCAGATAGTTAACGCCAAATTATCTTTGGTAAAGCCTGTTAATATTTAACATTTGATAACAAGGCTTTCATCTACGGTTAATATTAATTACTGACATTTGCGGCATCAAAAACAAAAAATATTAAAAACATTTAATCAAATGAGAAAGCTACTATACAGTACACTATTCTTATCGATGATGGCGTTTGTTTTTTCTTCTTGTAAGAAGGATGAAACAACCCCAACAAATCCAACTGCTACTTTAATAACAGAAGGTACAGATGCGGCTACCAGTCGGGCTTCTGTTTCTTACAAAGATCAGGGCGAAGGCACAGGTACTACAACATGGACCAAAGATAAAGTATATATTTTGGATGGTTTGGTGTTTGTAAATGATGGACAAACCCTAACTATTGAAGCAGGTACAGTAATTAAAGGTAAGCCAGGCGAAGCTGCCAATGCCAGTGCGTTGGTAGTGGCACGTGGCGGTAAAATTCAGGCGGTAGGTACAGCCACCGAGCCTATTATATTCACTGCTGAGTCTGACAAATTAGACGGTTCTTTAGGTACTCAAAACGGCCTTTGGGGTGGTTTAATCGTTTTGGGTAAAGCTGGTTTGAACTCTGGACAAGGACAGTCTGCAGTAGAGGGTATTCCTGATACCGAAACTCGTGGTTTGTACGGAGGCACTATAGACACTGATAACTCTGGTACTTTAAAATATGTATCTATCCGTCACGGTGGTACTAACATTGGTGCCAACAACGAAATCAACGGTTTAACTCTTGGTGGGGTTGGTTCTGGAACTACCATTGACTATGTAGAGGTATTTGCTAACCAAGACGATGGTATTGAATTCTTTGGTGGTACTGTAAGCGTTACGCACGCTGTAGTGTCGCACTGTGGTGATGATAACATTGACTACGATGAAGGATACCGTGGTGAAAATAACCAGTTCTTCTTGATTTATCAGGCGACTGCTGCTGGTGACCGTGGCGGCGAGCACGATGGTGGTACTTCTCCTGAAGATGGAACTCCCTATGCTACTCCTAAATTTTACAATATAACTTATGTAGGTAACGGTAGCAAAAGAGCTTTGACTTTCCGTGACAACGCAGGTGGTAAATACTATAACAGTATTTTCTTCAACTGGGACAAAGGTATTGACATTGAATACATCAAAGATGGCGAAAGCAGCAAAAAACGCTTTGATGCAAAGGATCTTTTGTTGGAAAACAACACTTTCAGTAACATTACTGCTGGTACTACTGCTGACAAACTGTTGGTGCCTAACTATGTAAAAGATGACAACGATGTAATTGTTGCCGACAAATACCCTGCTGAGGCTGACCGTAACGCTTTTGTTGCATCTTTGAACAGCTACTTTGCCACTGCTGGTAATACTTATGAAGCAAATGCTATTACTCGTGCCAATGTGGTACCTGCTAATAACAACACGGCTGTTAGTACTGGTGCTCCTACTGCTGCGGCTTACCGTGGTGCTTTTGCTGCTGGTCAAACTCCTTGGTACAACACCTGGACTGCACTTGCGGCTCAAAACCTTGTACAATAATCAACTACACATTTATAACCTCAAGAACGGATTCTCAGTGATCCGTTCTTTTTATTTTCATTCAACATTTTGGGTTAATTTTTAACTGATTTCATATCGAGCAATATTTACTATCATATTCAAAAGTTTATTTAAAACATCATTAATACTCATGCAACGTATTTTACTTACATTTATCGGCATCTTATTGGGTGCAAGCGTCTTCGCTCAGACTGGTACCATTAGAGGTACTGTAACAGATGCCAAAACAGGTGAAACACTTATTGGAGCGACTGTAGTGATCAAAGGAACCACCAATGGTGCCCCTACCGACATTGACGGCAAGTATACACTTGGGGAGTTGGCTGCCGGTAAATATACTTTATTGGTACAGTATGTATCTTACCAGAACAAAGAAGTAAAAGACATTGAAGTAAAAGCCGGACAGGTAACCATACAAGATGTAAAGCTAGGTTCTGATGCCAAAGTGCTGGAAACTGTAGTAGTAACGGCACGCATAGAGAAAAAAGCAGAAATTGCTTTGCTCACAATGCAAAGAAAATCGGCACTGGTACAAGACGGTATTTCGGCGCAGGCGATTTCAAGAGCTGGCGACAGCAACGCTGCGGGTGCCATCAAACGTGTAACTGGGGTATCGGTTGAAGGTGGCAAGTACGTATATGTGCGTGGCTTGGGCGATCGTTACACTAAAACTACTTTGAACGGTGCTGACATTCCAGGGCTTGATCCCAACCGCAACTCGGTACAAATGGACTTGTTTCCGAGCAATATGATTGATAATATGGTGATTTTGAAGACTTTTTCACCTGACCTGCCCGGTAACTTTACGGGTGGTTATATCAACATTACTACCAAAGACTTTCCCGATCGGTTTACGTTTCAGGTAAACGCCAGTTTAGGTTTCAACGATCAGGCAACGTTCAACTCTGACTTCCTTTCTTATAACGGTGGTAGCATGGACTACCTGGGCTTTGATGATGGTGGTCGTCAATTGCCTGTCAGTCGCGAAGATGCATTGCCTGGCAAAGAGAATTTCTCTAAAGATATTAGACCTGTTACCAAGAGCCCTTTCTTAAATCAAAGTTATTCAGTATCGGTGGGTAACCAATACACAGTGGCGGGTCGTCCATTGGGTTTTATAGCAGCCCTTTCTTACCGCAAAAACAACCAGTATTACGACAATGGCAAAATAGGTGAGTTTGGCGAAAAAGCCAGATTAGGTCGTTTTAGCCTCAATAGTGATGCTTCTGTGATCAACTCATTGAACCCTGAATATACCGTAAGAAACAACGTAGGTACTGAAAATGTACTGTGGGGAGCGGTTTTGAACACTTCTTATAAAGTGACCGATAAAAGTAAGATAGGTTTGAACCTGATGCACAACCAAAGTGGTAAAACTGAAACCCGTGTGCAACAAGGTAAGTACCAGGACCTGGACCCTGCCAACACATTTAACAGTATTGCTTTAGACTTCCTAAGTCGCTCATTGTCTTCGGCTCAGCTAAAAGGGGAGCATGCTTTTGGCGAAGGGGGCAATAACATTAAACTAGACTGGATTACTTCTTTTACAGTGTCTCGTTTGAACCAGCCCGACTTGCGTTTCTTTAGCTACGAAAACGAGCCTAATGGCAGTATTGTAGTGCGTTCTAATGCGGCTCCTCGTCGTTTTTACCGCGATTTGACCCAAACCAACTGGGACAATAAGATTAACTTAACGCTTCCTTTCAAGTTGGGAGAAAACAAAGGTAAACTAAAAACCGGAGTAGCCTATGTGAGCAAAAACAGAGACTTTAGCCAAACTATTTTTGCGTATGCATCTAACCGTACTGACTTTGCGGCGGATGCCAATGGTGGGTTTGACTTTAACACCTACGTAGACGTGCCTGGCACGCGTATCCAGAATGGTTCGCAAGACCGTGACGTGTATAATGGCAAAGAAAATATTTTTGGTGCCTACATTATGGCGGATACCAAACTCAGCCCCAAACTCAGAATGTTGGCCGGAGTTCGTTTTGAACGAACAGACATCTCTGTGATTAGCAATGACGTGTCGCTTGTCAAAGGTTTGTTGGAAAACAATGACATATTGCCTGCCATTAACCTTACGTACAGTTTGACCGAAAATATGAACTTGCGCCTGGCTTATGGCCGTACCCTGGCGCGTCCTGTGTTCCGTGAGTTGGCTCCATTTGACAGCTTTGACGCCTTTGGAGGGTTGATATACGTAGGAAACCCCAATCTTAAGCGTTCGTTGATTGATAATGTAGACTTGCGTTGGGAAATGTACCCCACACCAGGAGAGATCATTACAGTAAGTGCTTTTTTCAAGAACATCAAAAACCCAATAGCTACCGCATTTAGTGCGTTTACGCCTAACCAACAAGTAACCTGGGTAAACCAGGAAGATGCGCAGTTGTTTGGTGCCGAGGTTGAATTACGCAAAAAACTTGGATTCATTGGTTTGAAAGACTTCACCATTGGTGCCAATGCTTCGTTTATTGTGTCTGCGCTTAATATTGAAGCCCAGGAGTTGAGCCAGATCAGAGCCAACGATGTAAACAGGGTAACCGAACTGGCCCAAGACGGTACACGTCCTTTGTTTGCACAATCTCCCTTTTTGATCAATGCCAACCTTAACTACAACAATATAAACAGTGGATGGTCTGCCAGTTTAAACTTCAATATTTTTGGAGAGCGTATGGCCATTGTATCTCGCAATGGTGTGCCTGATGTATACGAACAACCTCGTCCAGTGCTTGACCTTACTGTGGGTAAGTCGCTTGGCGAAAGATGGAAGCTTACTTTGAAGGCGCGTAACTTGTTAAACCCTGAGTATAAGTTTCTTATCAACTTTAAAGATGCCCAACATATCGTAAACAACTATACCGTGGGACGTACCTTCTCGTTGGGTGTAAGGTATTTGATTGACTAACAATGACGGATGACTGAACATCTGCTTATTAATAAATACACAATTAAATAAATTTTTGAATATAGAAAAGAACGCCTCTTTAAGAGGTGTTTTTTTTTGTATATTTTTCCTCGCTTCCTCATTTTTTGGTAACTTTAGGCGTGAAAAATGCATAGGGTAAATTTAACTATGCGTTTGGTAGGTAAATGTACTATCAAACAACCACAAGCAAATAACCTGAGGGTATCCTAAAACCATAACATATTATCCACATAATAATACCACAATGATGACTTTAAAAGATAATAAGTATACAAGTATTACGCTTGATACTACGATTCCTGCCTTGATTACCTTTATCAAAAAACCTATGATAGGGCAATCGTTTCGTAAGGAGTTTGAAGATGGTTTGATGCTATATGCCCAAAAAAGCAGAGAACTGGATCAATTGGGTTGGATCATCAATTTTGGTAAAATGTCGGCTTTCAAGGCAGACGACCAGGATTGGATGCACAACGAATGGAACAGAACACTCGCAAAAGCCGGGCTTACTCACCTGGCAATAGTAATGCCTGAGAGTATATTTGGGCAAATCGCGGTGAAGCGTTATGTAGCCCAGAAAGCCGAGTTTACCATTCAGTTGTTTGACAAGTTTGAAGAAGCCCGTCAGTGGCTTGACAAAACCAACAAGACCATTTGGTTGCGTGAAGCATAGCCGTTTTTCAAAGAGTTTAAATGATAGAGTTGCCCGATTTTTCGGGCTTTTTTTTTGTCTGCAACGTACGTTGCCTTTTGGTTACCCGTCAATGCACGCTTTTGCCCAGGGAGGCTATAATGGGCAATTTACTTAAAAAAAGGAAGGGAGGGCGTAGCCCCAAACAGGCCGACACAAACCCCAATCATTGCAATGATTGGGGTTTTTTGCTGGAGAAAGGGGGATAGAACGATATTTTTTTGAAAAAAGCTTCCAGAATGGAAGACAAAAGTTGGTATGTGATAAGGAGTAGGCTCTCTATAGTGAATAGATTGAGCAAGAAAATGTAGACTTTAGGAATGATGAAACGATTAGATAGAAAATTGATGAGAAAAAATATTGTATTACTGTTATTCGCTTTTTTTTGTGTAAACCTGTGTTGTATAAAGCCTGTAAGGGCGCAAACAAGCAATGCAAACACTCAAAGCTTGATACCCACATCTCCCGAAGCAAGTGGCTTTGGTAAATATGTAGATGTTCCGGTAAGTGCTTATACAGGTACCCCTGGCGTAGCAGTGCCCATAGTAAATGTGAGAGGGAAAGCGTTGACCTTGCCTGTATCATTGAGTTACCATCATAAAGGGTTACAAGTTGAGGGGCAGTCTGGACGAGTAGGGTTAGGGTGGAATTTGAGCGCTGGTGGTATGATCACTCGTGTAGTAAGAGGAGAAGTAGACGAGAAAAGTGGGATGACACGCTACGATCAGGTCGTAGATATTCAAAATACGATTACCCAGGAGTTTTTTGGCAAGATAGATCAAGGCTTTCAGGATGGGGCTCCTGATGTGTATACGTTTAACTTTTTGGGGCATAGCGGTCGCTTTATTTTATATCAGAACAAAGCTTACTTTTTCTCGCATAGCCGTTTGCAAGTGACACATCTTTCAGGAAGCAATGTATTTACCATTACTGGAGAAGATGGTGCCACTTATACTTTTGGTGCCGTAGAGCGGGTAAACAATATTACTGGCCATGTGCCCAATATCAACACCAGTGATTATATCTCTTCCTGGCACCTCACAAGAGTTGTTTCAGCCAATAAGAAAGACACCATCACATTACATTATAATGCTGTGTCCACTACAATTGCCAAAAGCATAGAGTCTTATCAATATGCATTGGGGGCTTGCAGTAAAAACAATGCGTCGATACATACCCCAAGCGAAACCAACATCAATGGACAAGAGCTGGCTTACATAGAAAGCAGCTTGATGAAAGTCGTTTTTAATACCGATAGCCAGGTGAGGCTAGACCTGGCAAATAGAAAAGCACTCAAAACGATCGAGGTGTATGACAAGCAAGACTTACACCATCCGATAAAAACCATACAACTAGAGCAAGGATATTTTGGCAACAATGTACACTTAAAACTAAATAAAGTGACAGAGTATGACAAGAACCTACAGCCCAAACCTCCTTATGTGTTTGAATACTATGAAGAGTTGCCGGTGCCTGATCGTATGAGTAAATCACAAGATCATTGGGGCTTTTACAATGGGGCATCCAATACCACCCTTATTCCTCAACTGACTTCTGGGCAGCCTTATGGCAACGCCAACCGGAACCCTGACTTTGAAGCCACCCGAACCACTGTACTCAAGAAAATGACCTATCCAACGGGTGGGTATACAGCGTTTGAGTATGAACAAAATCATTATGAAAATATACGAAGCAATCCAGTAGCACTCAAAAAACAGCAGGCGTCAGCCTCTTTGAACCCACCGGTGAGCAACGTCAACCTTACAACGCGGAGTGTTTCATTTACGGTCGACCATCAACAAGTGGTTACTTTGCAGCATCAGGTCAAAAGATACAGGGCGACCTCAGGCCTAAAAGACGATATAAATGATATTGAGTTGAGGAATGCGCAGGGCGAGGTAATATGGTATATCTACACTACATATAATGCGCAGGCAGAACAAGGGATTACAGGTTCAGAGCAAAAAGAATTGCCTATAGGCACTTATACCTTAGTGGTAAATGCCGAAGGAGGTGACGACATAGTGACCAGTGCAAGTTATAAAAACTATGACCATAAGGTGATTACCAGAAAAGCGGGACCAGGGTTAAGGGTGAAAAAGATTACAGCTTATGACAATTTAAAAACCACCCCCGCTAAAGTTCAAACTTATTTGTATGAGGGGGAGTGCTGCAAATACCCACCCAAAATTATGCGAGCAACATGGAGGTTTCTACACTTGAGGCAAGAGGCGACAATCCTACCAATATTAATGATTATGACTGTGTTACCTGCCACTATACTAACATAGGTACCAGCCCCAAAGACTTTAGGTACTTTTCTCCTTATAGCCATTATGCCCTGGTGTATACCAAGGTGACCGAGTTTGTAGGAGAAAACGGAGCTGGTGGTAAAAACATTACTTACTACGAAATACCCAACCAGGAAGATTTTAACAATGTGACTGTCAAGGAGCAAAAACTATTTGCTTTTATGCCCACTACCAATACTTTTCGCTTGGTCAACGAGGTAGCTTATGAATACGAGGAAGTGATAGATCAAACATTTTGGGCAATTATTATCAGAGTGCTAAGCACCAATCAGTGTAACCTGGCGGGCAATAATTTAAAAAATTACTTTCGTGAATCGTATACTTTGCCTATGCGTTGGCGGTACTTGACTCAAGTAACCGAAAAAGTGTATGATGATGACAACAAAGCAAGCATGAGTACTACCAATACTCAATATGGCCATATACACCGATACCCCAATGAAATAGTAACCATCAACTCGAAAGGGGAAAAACTCATTGTCAGAAAAAAGTATCCAGAGGATTATACCCCTGCCATTGCGGGGTTTTTGGTGAATAAAAACATCTTGGCAGTGACGCTTGAGGAACAAGTATGGAAAGAAAAGGCTGGAGTTCAATCTCTATTGAGTGGCAAGGTGATAGAAGTTGACCCGCTCGTTTTACAACCCAAAAAAGTGTATAGCCTTGAAACCAATAAGGCGTTGACCAGCCCCGACCAAGCCACCAAAACTGATAATGTATATAATGCTTTATTAAGCGATAGCCATTACAAACTGCAGGCTACTTTTGGGTTTGACAGTGAGGGGAACATCCACCTACAGCAAAAAAATAATGACCTCAATATTGCTTATCTATGGGGATACAACCATCACTATCCCATTGCCAGGGTGATCAATGCATTGCCCCATCAAGCCTTTCATACGAGTTTCGAAGACATAGTATCGTCTCCTGAGGTAGTACATACCAACTCATATACTGGTAATAAAAGCTGGCAGGGCAGCTATAGTATTCCCGTGACACAAAAGCCAGTAGCGGGCAATTATTTATTGACTTATTGGGAGCAAGTAAATGGTCGGTGGGTGTTTCAGCAAAAAAAGCTAAGCTATGACCCAAACACAAACCCGGTGTTAGTAAATACTAATCACCTGATAGATGAAGTAAGAATGTACCCCGAAGGCGCGCAAATGTTTACTTATACTTATGACTATGTGTATGGGATGACCTCAAGCACCGATGCCAGCGGACGTGCCATGCATTATGTGTATGATGCCTTGGGCAGGCTGAAGCTTGTCAAAGACCATGAGCAGCATATTATCAAAAAATACTCTTATACCTACCAACAAGACTAATTTATAAATCAGTTAATGATCAGACAATGAAATATAAACTAATAAATTACCTCATCATCACAGTTTGTTTACTACTGGCCAATACGCAGATTTTTGGGCAAAATACCCACAGTGGCTTTAGTGTATCTACTAGCGTTACCTCTTCTTGCGGAAGCGCCACAGGTACAGTGACTGTAAATGTACATAAGACATTTCCGGGCAGTGGATTTGTTTACCTTCAGAAAAGCACCAATGGTATCCATTGGACGCAGATCAACCCTGCTTTAGGAGAAGTTATATTCGACATACACCCTACCAACATGTCGTTTCAGTATCATTTTAGTGGGCTTACCCAAAACACTTATTTTCGGGCTATCAATGGGGTGGGCGTGGGTGCCTATGTGACCAACCGTAGCCTGGTAACGGTCAATAACGTGGGAACTCCATCTGCTGGAACCATCCAAGGCTTGGGAAGCGGCAAGTTTTGCTCGTATGCGAATGTACACCTTACCTTACAAAACTATGGTTATAGCAATGTCAGCCTCAATAACAGTGTAAGTGTTGTTTGGAAAGCCAAAGCCATAGACATTCCAGGTCGCTATGTCACCATAGCCTCCGGAGCAAGTTGTTCGTTTCCGGCGGGTGACTATACCGAAGTATTTGCCGAAGTGAGGTACACCACTTGTAACTATGTGTCTACCACACCAGTGGCTTCTATTGAGGCATATCACCTCTCAAGCGCCGGTACAGTATCACGCTCAGTGGCCGAACTATGTGTGGGAGCGTCTGAGCATTTTGTGCTCACTGGCACAGCAAACACCAATGATTTTGCTATAGTCAAGTGGCAAAGGTCGTTCAATAGCGGACAAACCTGGACAGACATCCCTCATACTTCTACAGTATTGAGTGTAAACCCCTCGAGTTTAAATGCTGGAATTCTTTATAGCTATAGGCTGGTAGCTACCCACAAAACTTATAAGGGATGCAACCCTGTATATAGTGCTGTTACAAATATTAGTACTCGTTTATCGCCTCCTGCTTCTATCAATACAGGCGCTGTACAAAGCACAAGCAATAGGTTATGCGCAGGGTCATCCGATCAGGCACATTTGTCTTTTAGCCTTGGTAGCAATGCTGCTTATCGGGTAGTAAAATGGCAACGATCATCTGATAATGGACAATCCTGGGTCGATATTCCTGTTGCTACGGCAAACTTGTCGGTAGTAGCCAACGAATTGAATGCAGGCACTACTTATTTGTACCGGGTAGGCTCCGAACACCTACAGTACAAGGGGTGTAGCCTGTTGTATAGTGCTACCACCAGCATTGAGGTAGACACCACCCCTGCTGTGCCAGTGGCAAACCAACAGGTGTTTGCCCGTTTTGGACCTGGCCCCATCACTGTGTCAGTAGGTCATCAGGCGGGCATAGCAAGTTATCAGTGGGTGGGGTATCCGTCAGTAATTAAGGGAAATAGCCTGACGCTTGATTATGTGGCAGGAAATAAAAATATAGAAGTAAGAGGGGTAAACACCAAAGGCTGTGTAAGCCCTCCAACCCTTATTCAAGTACAGGTGATGCCTTTGCCTGTATTAAATGCCTCTTGGCAATACCAAAATGAGGGCAGTATTTTGCATACTTTATGGGTGGCATCTATCTATGATTCTTATCAATGGTTCAAAGATGGTTTGCCTATAGATGGAGCCACCCAACCTTCTTATCAAACGACTGCTACGGGAACATACCGACTACGCATTGTGTATAAAGGAGTGAGCTATGAGGTAGTGAAGGTGGTTTCCGGCGAGGTAGCCACTCCCACTCATAAGCTAAATAAGCTGCAGGAAGAAGTGGTAAGAGTGAAAGGTATAACAGAGGTAAATGAGGTAGCTGCCTTGTCGGTACCTGAGGGACAAAAGTTACAAACAATTCGTTACCTGGACGGACTGGGTAGACCTATCCAGGCGGTGCAAGTACAGGTTTCATCTGGTAAACGCGATGTGGTGCAAGGCGTGGTATACGATGAGCTGAGCCGTACTACCAAAAGTTTGTTGCCCTATACTGCTCAAAACGTGTCCCCCGGCAATGCGAGGTCTAATGTATTGAACGAACTGTTTTTGTTCTACCAAAACACCCCCAACGTAGCCCAGACCACCTACCCCTATAGTTGGCAAAAAGTAGAAAACTCTGCGCTCAACCGAGTGTTGCAAACGTTTGCCCCCGGCAATAGCTGGATAGGCGCGGGCAAAGGAGTCATTACCGACTTGTGGACCAACCCTGACCCTTATCAGGCTGGCACAGCTGCTATAGACAAAATACGGCTATTTACAGTAAACAATGTAGCCGCAAACGCGGAGGTAACCAAGCCCAAAGACGAGCTGGTCTTAAGCAGTCCTAGCCCCAGCACCTTGCACCAGGCAGGCACCAAAATAGTACTAAGCGAGGGCTTTAGCATTGCCGATACCGACCCCGCCATTACCTTTGAGATCAAAGAAAGTGACCAAAACAAGCCTGCTGTAGCAGGGTTTTATGCGGCTGGGCAACTCAGCCGGGTAAGGGTGACCGATGAAGATGGCAAGCAAACCGAAGAGTTTAAAAACAAGTCGGGACAAGTCATACTCAAACGCGCCAGGGTAGACGCCCACACCTGGGCACAAACTTATTATGTATACAACGACTTTGGTCAGTTGAGTTATGTATTGCCTCCAGCGGCAGTCAAAGCATTGGATGAGGCCAATTGGGACTTTGCCGCGGTTGATGCTCAGCTGGACAAGCTTTGGTACCGTTATTATTACGATGCCCGGGGGCGACTCATCAGCAAAGAAGTGCCTGGGGCAGGCAAGGTAATGATGGTGTATGACAAACGCGACCGTTTGGTGCTTTCGCAAGATGCCAACCAACGCCACCTGGGCAAGTGGAGTTTTACCAAGTATGACCAGCTCAACCGCCCTGTGATGACGGGCATGTACACCAGCACCCAAACCCGTTTGGCGCTACAAAACGCCCTGGATGCCCAATTTGGCAGCCCTGGATACGCCAGCCACGAAAAATTTGACCTGGCGGGCACCCATGGGTATACCAATGTAAGCTTCCCGAACACCGCCCTGGATGTGCACTCGGTGACTTATTATGACAACTATGCCTGGAAAAACGGCCAGACTGCCTACGACTACTCAATAGCCGGGTTGGATGCCCGCTTGGCGACCGAGCCCGTAAACTACCAGGTAACAGGGCAGGTAACTGCTACCAAAACTGCGGTGCTGGATGCCTACGGCGAACGCACCGGATGGTTGACTACGGTCAGCTATTATGATGCCCGGGGGCGGGTATGCAAACCATGCCGACAACAACAAAAATGGTCGTGACCTGACCATGACCCAGTATGCCTTTGATGGCAAAGTGTTGCAAAGTGTAGTAAAACACCAAACCACCAGTCCGGCGGCTACTTATTATGTGACCCAGTGGACCAAATACGACCACGCGGGCCGGGTATTGGAAACCTACCAGGACATTGCCAATGGTTATACTTACCGTGATGCCGCCACGGCTGAAGCCTTGGCGAATGCCCAACCTGCCACGGCTTCGGTGACTCAGGTAAGCAAGCTGGCTTACAACGAAATAGGGCAGTTGATCACCAAAAAGCTGGGAAAAAAACAACAGACAACTGAGGCTTTGCAAACCCTCAACTTTCGTTACAACATCAGGGGTTGGATGACCCACCTCAACGATGCTACCCTGAGCACCCACAGCGTAGACGGCGATATTTTTGGGTTTGAACTGAAATATGACCAGGGTGCCACCCAAAACTACCTCAATGGCAACATTGGGCGATGGTGTGGCAAAGCAGCATAGACCAGGTGCAGCGCCAGTATGACTATACCTACGATGGGCTCAACCGATTGAAAACGGCCAGTTATACCTCTTCGAACGCCGCAGAAAACGGGCGGTATGATGTAAACAACCTGACTTATGACTTGAATGGCAACATTTTGAGCCTTAAGCGCCAGGGTTTGCTGGAGCGTAAACTCAACCTGGCAATGGTGTTTGGTACCATTGACGACCTAAGCTATACCTATGCGGGCAATCAATTGTTGGGAGTAGCCGATGCCGAAGACAGCCAAAACACCGGCGTAGCCGGAGACTTTAGAGATGGACACACCGCTACCGCTCAAGACCCCGACTATATTTATGACGCCAACGGGAACCTGGTGGAAGATAAAAACAAAAAAATAGCGAGTATTGTCTATAATTATTTAAATTTGCCTACGATTATCAATTTTGAGAAAAACCAGCAAATCGTCTATACTTATGATGCTGCTGGAATCAAACTCAATAAGGTAGTCATTGACAGCACGGGCGCGCAAACGAGCCGCACCGATTACATAGGGAGTTTTGTCTACGAAAACGACGAATTGCAATTTGTTCATACTGCCGAAGGGCGTGCTTTGGCACCTGGTACTTTGGACGGAAACGCGGGCTTTGTGTATGAGTATCATTACAAAGACCATTTAGGTAACTTGAGGGTGGCTTTCAGAGAAGGAGAAAAGAAAATTTACCGGGCTGATTTAGAAGATGTTACCACCGATAAACAGCAAGGTTTCGAATACAAAGAAGTGATTATTTCTTCTGATCCCACAAGCGCCAGCAACCACGTAGCCAAACTCACGAGCACCGAGCCGTTAGGAATGCTTCGCAACCTCGAAGTAAGCAAAGGCGATGTGGTAAAAGTGAAAGTGAAGGGGTATTACGCCGGGGGTTCGGTGACCCATAGCAACGCGGTGAACTGGGGGCTGACCCTGGGACAAGTGAATGGTCACGCCAAGAGCGGAGAAATTTCTACAGAAAACACGCCTTTCTTACTGAATTTAGGGTTAAGCATTACGCCTAACAACGGGGGTAATAACCCGAATGCCACGGTACCAAGTGGTTACTTGAAACTGGTATTTTATAAAAAAGATGGGACGCCTGTTACCGCCTCGTTACAAATTGCTCATCTGAGCCCAGGCGCCGGCCAATGGCAAGACCTGGAACTGACTTACACCGCCACCGAGCGCGGTTACCTCCAAGCCTTCGTCGCCAACGAAAGTGACCAGGAAGTATTCTTTGATGACATGGTGGTGGAGCATACGCCCCAACTGATTGTACAGGAGAATCATTATTATCCGTTTGGGATGAACCTGCGAGGGATTGAGAAGGTAGGGAAGCCTGAGCATAAATACCTTTATAACGGTAAAGAAAAGCAGGAAGAGTTTGGGTTGAATTGGATGGATTATGGGGCTAGGTTTTATGATGCCCAACTTGGAAGGTGGCATAGTGTAGATGAGTTAGCAGAGAAGAACCATATTACATCTCCTTATGGTTACGTGCTTAACAATCCTATGAAGTTTATTGATCCTGATGGAAGGGATAATATCATTTATTTGGTTAATGTAGGAGGACACGCGAAAGGAAAAGAACCTAATTTGAATGATATTGCTAAGATTGCCAATCAATTTTTGAAAAAGTTAGATGTAAAAACGAGGGTTGTTGTTTTCCAAGATCCTAAAATTTTCAATAAAATGTTCCTTGATAAAAATGATGGTGTAGCACTTATAGGAAGTGCTGATAATATTGTGAATTTTGCCAAAACGAAAGTTTCAGATACTTATGCTGATGCTGCTGTTGAAGCTGGATTTTTGACGAATTGGCTTAACTCTGAGAAATCGTCTAATGATACTATGGGGGATGCTAAAAGAAAAGGCGATGTACCTAATGTAATAGGTTTAGAATCTAATCGAATATTTGACAATGGGGCAGCATTATATGGAGATAACAAAAATACCAAAGAAAATGCTGCAAAAAATTCGGCTTTTAGTTTAGTACATGGTTTGGGCCACAATGCAGGGCGAAACCACAAGTTCGGAGGGGTTATGGCAGATGGTAATGATATAGTAACATCTAGGTATTCAGGTGTTAATAATGCTATTACAAACCCTATAGAGTACTTATTAGAAGCCAAACAATCAGGGAATAAGGAATATAAAGATGCTGTAGATAAGCATTTTGGAACTACTCCTGCTAAAAGTAATTATGGGCTTAATAAAAAACGTTTTTTAGAAAACTCAAAAAAGGCTCGAGAAATAAAATATGGAAAAAATAAATAAAGCTGGGCGTAATTGTTTGTTGAATCAATTGGTGTATTTTACAGGCATAGGCATATTAATGATGTCTATGGGTTGTAAAAGAGGGAAACTTGATATAGATCATGTACAGCATTTGGAAGAAAAGTATAAACAATATGCTAAGGGAGAAATTGATTACAGTCTTAATCAAACCCAGAAAGTATGGAGAATATCAATCTCAAATATTCCATTAAAAAAAATTCCAAGTGAAATTTGTGATTTGGATGCACTAACTATGATTTCTTTGCATAATACTGAAATTAATCAAGTGCCAGAAATATGCAACTCAAACAAAGTAGAGACGTTACATTTAACCAATTCTCAAATTAGTGGTAAAGTCACTTTACCAAAATCATTTGCTAGACTAAAAGTTTTAAGGCTTTATTCATTTAAGGCGAAAATAAATAATATTTATTTTCCAAAAGACTGTTTGCTTGAACAAATATATTTAATGCATAATGATTTAAAAACAATTAATGATTCATTCTCAAACCTTAAAAAGGTCAAAAAGCTATACCTAGATGGTAATAAATTTAAAGATATAGATTTACGTTCTTTGAAGACTCTTAAAACAGTTTACCTCTACAATAACCCTATTAAGGATACAACAGCAATAAAGTTGAGGCATAAAGGCGTGAAGTTTTATTTTTAACCCCAACTATTTTAAGCCCTCCAAAGGAGGCTGTAAAGGTTGAGTAAGCATAAGCTAAGTTAAAAACCAAAGCCCAAATCATGTAAAAATGGTTTGGGCTTTTTATTTCTTATGAACCTGAAAGATAGGAGTTTATGAGTTGCGAAAGTATATGATTGTCTGTACTTTTGCAAGACAGACGATTTGGGATAGTCATCTGTTAAAGTGTAACCCTGTACTAGTTTAGTGCAGGGTTTTTTATTTCTTATGAATTGGTGTTTATACTGTTCCATTGTATTGATGTATGTGCATGCCTTTTTCAGATACTACTTCGGCTGAGTACGTAAATTTGGTATAAGGGACAAATGTTGGAACGAGTGCTTTTATATTGTGTTCAATATTAGGGATGTTGAGTATTTCTTGGTACAAAAAATCTATTTCTGTACACATATTAAGCCCTACTCTTTGTTTTGACCTCGCAATGATAATTAACTTTGCAGCTAAAAAAGGGGAGTCGTTTTGTGGTTGGCTCATAATATTTACGAAGCTAAATTGATTGCATCATTGAGCGTGTCCTTCAGACGTTTTTTAATGATGAGGCTGTCAATGATTTGGAAAATAGATTGCTTTTCACTTTCATCTAATTGCTCCAGTAGGTGTACTTTTTCCACCAGCGACTTATCCAGTGAATCAACATTTTTAAATAATTGATCAGATACAAATAGTTCGGCTACTTCAATATTCAGTGCTTTACATATTTTCTCTAGTGTTGCAGTGGTTGGATCAGTTTTACCTTTTTCTATTTTAGAATACTGTGACTGATCCATGTTTAGTGTCAATGCGACCTCTTTTTGAGAAAGTTTTTTAGCTTCTCTTACTTTTTTAATTTTATCGCCTATCTCCATTTTTATAGATTTTTACATCTATAAAGTTACAAAAAACAGTTTTTTAAGTCCTTATTTACCCTATAGTTTTTCATTTTGCTGGTTTTGCGTTGAATATATTTGGATATATAAGTCTATATAGATATGTTTGCTCAATAGACTTATTAATCCAAACATTATTTACAATGACTATCTCAGATATCAAACAAAATCTCTCCATCACTACCGTTTTAGCCCACTACGGCTTAAGCGTCAATGGAAACAACCGCATGTGTTGTCCTTTTCACGATGACAAAAAGCCGAGTATGGAGGTGTTCCCGAAGTCGGACACGGTGTTTTGCTTTAGCAGCAATTGTGAGGTGCACGGAAAGCCTATAGATGTGATTGATTTTGTGATGCACCAGGAGAAGTTGAGCAAACACGAGGCAATTTTGAAGTGTAAATCATTGTTGGGTGCCACCGGTGGAGTAGGGGCTTCTGCTGTAGCGCAGGCGCAGCCTGTGGTTTCAGAGAAAAGCCGAATCAAGACGATGACGGCGGTTTTTGCTCACTTCCAAAAGTCGTTTGCTCAAAGTAAAGCAGCCCAGGCATACATGCAAAATCGTGGTTTGGAGCGCATCCAGGAAGTCGGTTTTCACGATGGTACGTTGAGCAAGCCTTTGCGTGCCGGGTTGGAGGCTTTGGGGATTACTTCGGCTTGGGGGCGTGGTTGTGTGATTTTCCCTTTGAAGAATGCCCAGGGCGAGATCGTGAGTTTTTATGGGCGCAGTATCAGCAACAATGGCGACCAACGGCATTTTTATAGCAAAGACCGAAAAGGGCTTTACCCGGCGTATCCCGATTTGCAAGGCACTAAGTATCTGGTACTTACGGAAAGTGTGATTGATGCGGCGTCTTTTCCGGTAGATGATGCAGCTACGGCGGTGTTGGCTTTGTATGGCACCAATGGGCTTACTCCAGCGCACAAACAGTTGGTGGTGCAAATGCCGCATCTGGAGGAAATCTATTTGTTTTTTGACGGGGATGATGCAGGTCGCAAGGCGTTGAAAAGTAGGGCGGATGAGCTTTGGAAAGTGTGGATGCACGGTTCGTCGGCTACTACACAAACGATTAGTTCGGTGCCTACTCCAGAAGGGAGGATGTGAATTCTTTATTGGTGGCTTATGGCGAAGTGGTGGAAGCATCGATGAGCCGTCGATTTTCAGCATCTCCTGAGTCAGAAAACGGTGCTTTACTCAGGAGGCGGTACCGCCAGCACGCCTGGCACTACAGCACCACCCGCGCCGAACTTCAAGTTCGATACGTCTAACCCTGCAAAACTGGCGCTGGAGACGGTCAATGCGCGTTATCAGTTGCAAGGGAAACCCAAACCGGAGTTGGAGTCGATGAAGGTGACGTTGTTTATTTATCCGGCGTCTGGTGCGGGTAGCACAAAGAGTCGGCATAAGGTAGATTTGTTTGAAGACCGCCAAATAGAAAAGGTAGCGCGCGAAGCTTCGGAGAAACTTTTTATTTCTTTTGAGTTGTTGTTGATGGATTTGAACAGTTTAGCCGATCAGTTGGAAGCCCACCGCGACCAGCAGCTAACAGAATTGGCGGACGCCAAAAGCAAGTTGAGTGCGCCCACCCTGGTACCGCCTGGCTTGCGAAAAGAATGCATGGCTTTGTTGCGTTCGTCTGACCTGATGGCGAAACTAAACGAGCAAATTGGGGCTTGTGGGGTGGTAGGCGAGGAGATGAACCGTTTGTTATTGTTTTGTGTCGCAAGCAGTTACAAGATGCCGGATACTTTGCACGCTATAGTACAAGGAAGCAGCGGGAGCGGTAAATCGCACTTGTTGAATGTCATTCTTAAGTTGATGCCCGAAGAAGGCGCTATGGATGTGACCCGTATTACCGACCGTAGTTTGTACAATTATGGAAAGTATGATTTGTGTAATAAGTTGTTTGTGTTGCAGGATTTGGATGGTTTGAGCGAGGAGGCTTTATTGTCTTTTCGTGAGTTGATCAGCTACGGTAAATTGGCTAGTTCTACCACCACTCAGGATCTGCAGGGGAGAAATAGTGGTGGTGTGAAGGAGGTATATGGTCCGGTGGCGAGTATGGCGGCGACTACCCAAACCGAGGTGTACGAAGACAACGAAAACCGTTGTTTTACCCTGGCGGTGAACGAAGGCGAAGCGCAAACCAAAGCGATTACTGATTATATGAATGCTTGTGCGGCGGGAACGGTGATTAAGTCTCAACAATTGGCCACTCAGGAATTGTTACAAAATTGTGTGCGTTTGTTGCGTCCTTATGAGGTGGTGAATCCTTACGCCACTCAATTGTCGTTGCCTGGCGAGGTAAAAAATCCGCGCCGTTTGCATAGTTTGTACCAGTCTTTGGTGAAGCAAATTACTTTGCTGCATCAGTTCCAGCGAAAGCGCGATGCGCACGGTCGTTTGGTGGCTACTACATCTGATTTGCATTGGGCGAATGAAATATTGTTCGAAACTATTATATTGCGCATTGATGAACTGGATGGTAGTTTGCGTCAGTTTTTCGAGCAGTTGAAAAACTATTGTTTTGACCAAGGCGTCAAGCAGGAGTTTAGCCGGCGCGAAGTGCGTCATAAGTTCCGGATAGAAAACACCCGTTTGCACCGTTATATGCACAAGTTGCACGACTTGGAGTATATTAAACAAGTGGGTGGTCATGTAAACAAAGGTTGGACGTACAAGATTACGTATTGGGACGACATCCAGGCTTTGCGTTCTCGTATCCGCCAGTTTCTAGCCGATCAACTCAAGAACTTGAAATAAGTGCTATACCAGAAGTTGTTGAAAATCAAAAAGTTAGAGAGGCGTTGCACTCTTCAAAATGCCAGATGCAACGCCAGTTAGTGCTCATTATCAATGAGTTAGCCCTCAAATACCCTTGGCATTGCGTATTGCAAAAAAGTGCACGCTAGAGGCTTTTAAAAAAACGCGTTTCCGAATATAGAAAACCAATCTCTTTATTTATTCTTATAAGCTCAGTCTATTAGATTATTAGTCGGTAGTCGGTAGTTGGTGGCTTTTAGTTGGTAGTTTTTCAGTTGGTAGTTTTTAGCCTCGCTTCGCGCAACCATAAAACCATTTTAGCCATAAAACCATTGAAACTAACCATAAAGCCATCCAACAATTTTTTACCTCCTGACTACGGACTCCCGACTCCCAACTAAATAACTAACCTATGAATTCACTTCCTTTATATCATTATCAATCTTATGTAGCTGGTTTTAGTGGCTGGCTGCGGACGTTGGGTTATGCGCCCGACACGTGCCGAAAGTATCCGCGTCAGTTGCGGGAGTTTTTACACTTTTTAGAAGAAACGGGCATTGTTGATTTGTCTTCGGTGGACGGCGCGGTGGTGGAGTGTTTCTTTACTTATTTGCAAAGTCGCCCCAGTATCAAAACGGGTAAATCTTTGAGTACCACCCATTTATTGAGTATGCAAAAGACCTTACGCCAGTTTACCCGTTACCTGGATGCCTTGGGTTTGCCGGGTTTTGCTTTGCCCAGGTTGCGTTTGCAGGGGTTGGCGGCGCAATCGCTGGAAGTGTTCAGCCAAGCCGAAATTGATGGTTTGTATGCGGCTTGTGGGACCGATTTTTACGGCTTGCGCGATCAGGCTTTGTTGGCGTTGGGGTATGGTTGTGGTTTGCGTCGCGCCGAGGTGAGCCAGTTGGAGGTGAGCGATTTGCATTTTAAAAAAGGTTGGCTGGAGGTGAAAGCGGGAAAGGGTGCCAAAGCGCGTTCGGTGCCTATGCCTACCA
>NZ_AAWS01000082.1 GCF_000169175.1 Microscilla marina ATCC 23134 | reverse complement strand
TACTACAACAGCAATATAGCAATACTGCTTATCATCAAAAAGTAATTAAAGAATGTTCTTATTATAACTATTTCTTGAGAAGATAAATCTTATCTACTTAGAAAACAGGCATTAAGTAACCACTTAATGCCTGTTTTTGCTTTAGTCAAAATGGTTTTTATTTCAACCTTGAATGGACATTCCCTTTTATAACATCATTACAAACTGACAATCAACGGCTTATATATTTGAAATAAATTGAAATATTTTTATTGACTTTAACATGGTACTTTTGTAACATATCATTAGGATATAACACAGGCATTAAAGTTTTAACATTTACAAATTCTTTTGAACAGATGAAAAGTTTATTTATAGAAGCAGGTGATTATTCTCCAAAAGTATCTTTTGATACTTCCAGCAATGTATTTGAAATTACCGGAGATTCGTTTGGAGAAGACACACTCCGTTTTTTTAACCCTATAGTTGATTGGCTTCAAAGGTATTTAAAGCAAAACAATCGTTTCATAGAATTCAACATTCAGATGAACTATTTGAATACAAGTTCTTTTAAAAGATTCAATGAGATTTTGGCAATGCTGGAGCGCTACTATATGGCAACCAAAACATTGGTCAAAATAAATTGGATATGCAACCAGGATGATGATGAGATCATAGATTATGGGGAAGACATTAAAGAGTTTTTTGAAAACTTACCTATTAATATTCACATCAAAACAACAGCTTAAACTTTATATGAACAACCATCAGATTAAATCTAATGTAATGCCCTCCTTCAACCTCTTTGCTATTCTCAACTCTTCAAACAGCTTTTAGCTATTCTTCATCCCAGACTTTGCTCAATAAAGATGCGTTTTTGCTGACTACTAAAAAAATTATCCGATAAAATGAAGTAAACCAAGGTGTTAGACCTTGGCTGCAATCTCGTCTAACTCTATTTTATAATCATACTGAAGGTCTTCATGCAGGTAGGTAATGGTTTTGCGGATAGTCGCTATTTGACGTAGGTTAATGTTGCGTAATGCCAAACTCTTGCCCAATAAGGTATTTACTTTATTAAGATGAATACAAAAGTAAATCAGCAACTCTACTTCTGTTTCTTTATGTTTAGAGTACTTGATAAACTTTTTCACCATTCGCTGTATTTTACGAATACTTTTCTTAGCAAAATAAGCACTTTTCAGGTTGATGTTGGCAAACTGAACATCCATTTCCTCTTTAATACTCTCTATATAATTTGCTTCATTATTCGCTTCAAACAAGAGATAGGTTAACAACTCTTTATTTTCTTTTTTAAACTTTGACATCTTCAGACAAAGCTCAATTAATTCACCCTGAGGCATATTGTTTAGCTCATGTTTGATCTCTCTGATAGAAGCTGCTTTCATATTATTTTGGAAGGTTACCTGTCATACAGGTAGCGAATTAGGTATGTCAAAAACCTAAGGTATTAGGCTTTTTAGAATAATGAGAACTACTGGCATAGTTTGGTTTTTGTTTACCAAACAAGTCAATCATGTCAACAGATTTGCCTATGCTTACAAAGTAGTACTCCACAAAGTCAATGCTTTGTCTTCTTGAGTACGCATTATAAGCTTTTCATCATCAGTTTTATCACCAAACCCCAGCAAATGCAATAAGCCATGAGCCATCACACGGTGTAATTCAACAGCGAAAGAAGCATTATAGGTGGCGGCATTTTCGCGTATTCGATCTATACTGATAAAAATGTCGCCCTCTATTAACTGCTCTTCTTCAGAATTGTCAAAGGTGATGATGTCGGTATAAGTATCATGGTCGAGATACTCCACATTGATTTGGTGTAGGTAGGCATCATTACAAAATATATAGTTAAGTCCATTTATTTTATAATTAGCTTGCTCGGCAATAAGGTTTACCCACTTGATTGCCTCTGCTTCTTTGCTTAACACAAAGTCGGTTTGCTCGCTAAAAAAATAAACTCTACCATTATTTTGTGAAGATTGCAATACATCTTCAAATTCACTGCTCATAAAAGCTTCCCCTACATCACATAAAACACCATTTCTACCCTTCTGCCTTCATCAGCAAAATTCACCTCGTCACACAGGTTCTTCATCAAAAAGATGCCTCGTCCTCCGGGTTTATTTAGGTTTTCGGGGGCAGTAGGGTCAGCCAGGTTTTGATAGTCAAAACCAGGGCCTTCGTCCTGAACAATAAATTTGACACGATTGTCATTGAGTACTAAAGACAACAGCACATTTTTGTTTTTATCTTCACGATTTCCGTGTCTGATAGCATTATTAACCGATTCAGTTATGGCAATCATGATGTTGCCATAAATGTCATCGTTAATGTTGTGCTTTTCTTTTGCATTGTCTATAAAACTTTCGACAATCCTGATATTTTCTACCAATGAAGGTATTTTTATCTGAAGAGACGTCATACTATTAAGTATCTAATTATCAATTTTTTCAAAATACTCATCTACTTCTTTTTTATAATAAGGCGACAAGGCTGGTGGTATTGTTTTTAACAGCTCTATTTGTTTTGCTTTATTCTTGAAGTATTGATTTAGAGCCGGTGGCACTCGTCGTATTTTTTGATCTTTTGCAGACTTCGATTTACGCTCCTTATCCTGTCCCTGTTCCCGCAATGACTTTTCTGACTCCAACAAACGAGTTAAGATGTCTTTTTGGCGAAGTTTGGTAATTTGCTCAAGATTCTTGAAAACCAGGTTTTTTTCAACCTCTTCCATTTTCTTTTGCAATTCTCTTAAATCTTTTCCGTTTTTACCATCTTTCCCCATTCTTTTTTGCATTTCTTTTAATGCCTGGCGAATTTGTTCCTGCTCAGCTGCTAATTTAGCTAATTCTTCTGAAAGTTTTCGCCCTTGTTTACCACTCTTCTTTAATTGTTGAATTTTTTGGTTCAAACTTTTCTGCAATTGCCCCAAGTTGGGCTTTGGTTTTCCTTTTTTTCCTTTTTGAGGCTTCGACATAGCACTTGCCATAGAGTTTTGCATTTGCTTCATCACATCATTTAGCAAAAGTGCCAAATTATTCATAGAAGTCATCGCAAACTGTTGTTTACCTGTGGCAATGCTCAAACGTCGTCGTTTGATCATGTCAGTGCTTTCGTCCATATAATTTTTCATTTTACCCACTTCACGGGTTACAAATGATTTTATTTGAAATACTCGCTTTGCCAGTGCGTTCAAACTATCCTCAATGATTTTTGCATCATCTCTAAGTTTCAACTGCTTTTGACCTAGTTTTACAAAACGGGGATCAGAAAGACTCACCGAACGGAAATCTTTCATAAGCTTTTCCTGATCAAACGACAATGTAACCAAGTTTTCTAAAATAGCCCGCAAATCGTCTAAATTTTCCTGCATTTGCTGCTTCTGCATGTTTTGTTGCATTTGCTGCATCTGCTGTGCCATTTTCTTCATTTTTTTAGCCGCTTTTTTCTGTGACTTACCGGCTTTTTTGTTTTGTTTTTGCTGAAGTTGTTTTTGGCTATTTTGCTGTTCTTTTGATATATCCTCTTTTTCTTGTTTAAAATCTTTCATATCGTTGGGGAACTCAAGTTTTTTATCCATTTTTTTGAGGTCTTCCAACTGCTTTTTTATCTCATCAAACTTCTTAGTGAGCTCTTTTTGTTTTTTCTGCAAACTTTCGTTGCTCTCTTTTTTATCAGATTTGTCTGAAGAATTTTTCTTGTCATTTTTATCAGACTTCTGATCTTTATTCTTGCCATTTTTTTTGTCTGATTTGTTGTTGTCTTTTGTGTTGTTTTTATCAGACTTATCTTTTAAATTTTTATCGGTTTTTTCGGCAAGTTTGTCCTGCTTCTTAGCAAGCTTTTGTAAGTCTTTAGAGGTTTGGTCAAGTTTCTGTTCAAACTTTAATTGTTTAAACATTTCCAGAGCACGCTCTAACTCTTTATCCAGATTTTCTTCTTTTTTCTGAATTTTATCAAGCATATTCTGTATACGATCATTACGACGAGTTTGCTCTAAGAGTTTTTGTAATTCTTCATAAAGTTTTTTGGTTTCTTCATCCAGCAACTCATCCATCAACTTTTTCAGTTGTTGCATTTTCTGCTTTACCTCAGGGCTGGTTTCCGAGAAACGCTTTTGCTTTTGATTAGTAGTTTCGTTTTGTTCTTGGATCTTTTTTATTTCCTTGATCAACTCTTGTCGCTTCTCCAACAGTTCTTTTACTTGTTTCTTGTCCTGATAGTCCATATAACGCTTGTTGCGAAAACGGTTTTTCACGTTTTCCATGCTTTCTTTTAGCTTACGGGCTTGATTAAGCGTTTTGTCTATTTGGTTCTCGGTTTTTTCGGCTGCTTTGTCTATTTCTTTCTTCAACTCTTCTTCACCTGGAATCTTAAATGTCAAAGCAGTGGTTTTGGCACTTTTAGCTCCATTTACTCCATCGTTGTCCCATACCTGCGCAAAATACTCAAGGTTATCACCAGGTTGTAAATTCATTGGAGCCAAATCCATTTGATAATAATAGTTCTGAATTGATTGTCCTGAGTTGAGCTGAAGATCTACAGCCTGAAGCTTACCTGGCTTACCATCACGGGTAATGCGGTAAAACATTTTGAGTTGCGACAAACCATAATCATCTGATACACTTCCACCAATACTTAAATAATCGTACATGGTGGTATCTTTGTACTCTTTGATATTGATTTTTGGGTACCGATCAGGGATTACATTGATATAATAGTTAATATCTTCTTTGTTACCGCTAAACTCATTTTTGAGTTTAACCTGGTATGTTTCAGAGCGTCGGGCACTGCGATTATACTTAAAAGTTTTTGGATTTACTTTTTCAGCTTTTACTACATCCTTGCCTTCATTGAAGAATAAAGCCAACTCTTTGGAGTTGTTGGTTTTAAAATTCCATTGAATTTGTGTTCCTTCAGGCACTACCAAGTTACCAATGTTGTCCCAGTTTTCACTGGCTTTGTTAAGGTATGCAGGATAGTTTAGGTTGGCACTGAATGACAATAAGGTAGGACGTTCTATCAAACTCACGCTGTGGTTTTGAGAACTAAAGCCCGCTGACTCAAACTTGAATTCAGTCGCTTTTTGTATTTTTTTGAAAGTATAAGAAAACTTATCATAACGACTTTTTTCCATTTTGTAGCGTCGCCCTCCAGATACTAAATACACATCAGGTGGCATAGTGCGTCCTTTTAAGTCTAGTTCTACTACAAAGTCTTCATTTTTAAACGCTTTCAGATTTTTATTTGCCAAATGAAAAGTGAATGGGGCAGGTTCTACATACTCGTTGTCGTAGTTGATAATACGTGCTGAGCTTTCAGAAAAGAATGTGGGAGTAATAATTAAGATTAGCAATAAAACCAATAAAGGTGGTACTACATAACGCAGATAACGACGGTTTTCAGAAAAACGCACAGCATCAGTAAACTTTACAATACCCAACTGGCTGGTGCGTTGCTCTATACTTGCCATCAGCAAAGCATTGTCTTTATCTGCTGCATTATGTAATTGAATAGTATTTAAAAGTTTGTCATCTACATTAGGGAAATATTTACCAATTTGAACGGCTGCTTCTTCGTCGCTTATTTGTTTATTAATGTTCAATAGTTTAGAAATAGGCCATAACACCCAAGCAATCAGCGTAACTACAGCGGCTGCCAGAAATGTATAGAACAGGCCAGCTCGTATGGTGGTATTGAACTTACCGAAATATTCGGCAGCATTGATTATAATGTAAGTTGTAAGCAGTAAAGCGGCAGTCACCAAGAGTCCCTTAAACAACATGTTAAGGTAATACTTGCTTTTGTACCGCTTCAGCTCGGTCATTAGTTTCGAGCTTGGGGAAAATGAAGCGTTTTGATCTGACATGTTTTTTTAGTGTTATCTTGTTGGTTATTTACAAAAATATCAAAATATATCTAAAGTTTTTACACCTATTGCAATTTTTTGTTTTCACTAATCTACCTCAATCAAAATTGGGCAGTGATCGGAGTGCATAGCCTCTGATAAGATAACGGCACGTTTGAGGTTTTCGTTTAGGGATTTTGAAATCATCTGATAATCAATTCTCCAACCCAAATTTTTAGCCCGAGCATTGGTGCGTACATTCCACCAAGTATAATTATGAGGCTCTGGATTTAAATACCGAAACGAGTCGGTAAAACCAAGTTCCATAAAATCAGTAAGCCAATTACGCTCTTCAGGCAAAAACCCTGATCTTTTTGCATTAGATTTAGGATTATGAATATCAATGGCTTGGTGAGCAATGTTATAATCACCACAAATAATGAGATGAGGCACTACTTTTTTAAGTTCGGTAATGTATTGTTGAAAAGCAAGGTTCCATTCCATTTTAAAAACGACCCGTTCGGGTTTAGTACCTGAGGGCATATATACGCTCATTACTGAAAAGTTATCATAATCAGCTCGGATAATTCTTCCTTCATCATCTATCCAGCGAGTGTCATGCCAATCGTAATCACCATAACCATACACCACATTATTAGGTTTTATTCGGCTAAAAATAGCCACTCCACTGTACCCCTTTCTGGTTTGGGCTGGTTGCCAATATAAATGATACCCCAACGCCTCTAACTCAGCTGTGTCTACTTGTTCTTCCAGTGCTTTGAGCTCTTGTATACACAATACATCACAATCTGCTGCTTTGAGCCATTCTACTAAACCTTTACGAATAGCTGCTCTTATACCATTTACGTTGTAAGAGATAATTTTCATTGAATATTATATCGTTAGATCAGGTGTTTTTATAAATATAAGGTGGTGAGACACATGTAAAACTTGTAGTTGTGCCTAAACTAATGGCATTAACAAACCCTATAATACTCTCATTTTCAACATATTATAGTAAGCTACTATTGGCTTGTCAACCAGTGAGTGATTGTATTAGAATAAGATGCTTTTTTTATAAAATCCCCTCATCTTCAAAGTAATCTAATACGTATATTTTGAGTAAATGTTCCTGATTGAGCAGGTCTACATGGGGCAGTTTCTTTACCAACTTCCAGTGTGGCCAACCATCTTTATCTAAGCCTTCCAGCTCATAAAATCCTGCTTTGCTTAGCACCCTGCATATAGCTATATGCATCAGGTCTTGTTTTTGTTCTTTGGTAAACTGTCTTACTCCATGTCCCAATTCTTGTACCCCAATCAAAAACATGACTGCGTTCAAATCAGCCGGGCGCTTACCTATAGTTTTTTCCAAAAAGTTAAGCAATGCCTGCCAACGTTCTTCTATGTTACTCTCGTCTTCTTCCATATTGTTTCACAAGTAATAAAAGGCAGAAGTCTCCTTCTGCCCTAATATGTCTTATTTCCCTTGATTTTGTTGCAATGTTTCCCAGTATTCAACGGCACGACGCAAGTGTGGAATAACAATGGTACCACCTATCAGATTGGCAATAGCAAACACCTCAAATACCTGCTCAGTAGTTACCTCTAGCTCATAACACTTACCTAAATGATAACGTACACAGTCATCGCAACGCAACACCATAGAGCAAGCCATGCCTATCATTTCTTTGGTGATTACGTCTACCTGCCCTTCTTGATAACAATTGGTGTCAAGGTTAAACAAACGCTTGAGTACTTTATTGTCTGCTCCCAAAATTTTCTCATTCATTTGGGCACGGTATGTATTAAATTCTTCTACAATATTCTTTTCCATATCAATTGGTCAATCGATGGTTTACTGTCTTTGTTTCAAATGTATAAAATGTTTTAGCAAGTTATGGGAAATGGTCACGTTAAAAAGCTGTTAAGTCAAGCACAAAAAAACCCAAATGCTGCTATCAAACATCACTGGGCTTTGTAAAATGTACAATGAAAATTGTTATTACAACATTTTATTGATTCGGTCAGACACAGATACCAGAAAGTTCATTGGAGCCATTGCCAGGTCTACCAATATGTCTACTCCTTCATCTATGAGGCTTTCTGAAGATTGTGGAAACTCTGCTCCTACTTTTTTGGCAATGCCTGCCCACACTTCACGCATAGTTTTATCTTCTTGTTTTGCCAAGGCATCTAATTGTGTCAAGATAAGCGCTTCGCTTACTTTTTTGGTAGCAGTAGCTTTAGAAGTGTTTTTTCTGGCAGTAGTAGTTTTTGACTTAGCGGTTGCTTTTGGCTTACTCACCGTTTTTTTAGCCGATGGTTTGCGGCTGGGAGTTTTTTTTACAGGTGTTTTATTAGTTTCACCAACTTTTTTTACCTCTACCAATTGTTTGGGCTCTTTTGCCAAAAATTCTTCTTTGCTGTTAGCCTTGGCAGGTTGCTCCTCACTGCTTTTTGTTTCTTTCAAAAACTCGTTCAAGTCGTCAAGGGTATTCTTCTTTGCCATGTTTTCTTAATTTTAGCTTGTTAAATATTAAGTCGAATTGTCTTTTGTATTGGGATTTGCAAAATATAAAAGCGACAAGTCCTAAGATACCGATGAATATCGATACCACAAATGGTTGTGACTATTTTTATATCACTTCTTGATAAATTATTGTAACATCCCAATCAGTTCGCGGGCAATATCCTGGTATTGTTTTTCGGGCAGAATAGTACTAAATTGAGCATATA
Organism: Microscilla marina ATCC 23134; assembly: GCF_000169175.1. Taxonomy (NCBI): domain Bacteria; kingdom Pseudomonadati; phylum Bacteroidota; class Cytophagia; order Cytophagales; family Microscillaceae; genus Microscilla; species Microscilla marina. The sequence goes on along the minus strand of NZ_AAWS01000082.1, from coordinate 14,399 downwards.
TGTTTTTTGCTGGAACAAAATTTTCGGTAATGACTGTTTTCAGGTCTGCCAGTTGGCGATGAATATTTGCTGGGCTGGTTCTGCTATGAACCCGATTGGGCAATACAATAATCTTCAGGTTTTTGTTAATGTCCTGGGCTGGCTTCAGGTCTTGTACCGTTTGATAAGTTACCAATACATCGTTTTGAGTGAGGCTGGTAGGTACTACTACCGCATCACTCTGAACCGCCAGGTTTTTGATATTATTGTCAGTTGTTTTTCCTGCGCTATCTATAATAATATAATCTAACTTTGCTGGATGAAGTGCTTCTATATCGGCCAAAACCTTGTCATCTTTTGAACCTATAATATCGAAAATACTCCCTTCTTTAGCTCCCGACTTGAACAATTCCATTTTACGCAAAGTGCTCAATGTATAGTTTGTATCTGTCTCTATCAAAGCCAGTTTATAGCCTAAACTATGCAGCATAGTAGCTATTTGAATTGCGTTGGTAGTTTTGCCGGTGCCACCTTTGCGGCTTATAAAGGAAATTATCTTTGCCATAAATTTTAATATAAAAATGGTACTTTTCTAAGTTAACCCAAGTAAAAGTATAGTCGAATATTTTGAAATACAAACAAAATCCAACAACAATGCTTGTATTTTTATGAATAATTAAAGAATTTCCACTGTCCATTGATTTACGACAATTTTATATTAAAATAACTATACAAAAAATATGAAAATCACAGTTGTAGGCGCGGGAAATGTTGGTGCTACATGTGCCGACGTGTTGGCTTACCGCGAAATTGCCAACGAAGTAGTTTTGGTAGATATTAAAGAAGGACTTGCCGAAGGTAAGGCTCTTGATATGTGGCAAAAAGCTCCTATCAATCTATATGATACCCGTACAGTTGGAGTAACCAATGACTACAGCAGAACGGCTGGTTCGGAAGTGGTTGTGATCACGTCTGGTATTCCTCGTAAACCAGGAATGTCTCGCGATGATCTTATCTCAACCAATGCAGGCATTGTAAAATCTGTAACTGAGCAAGTGATTGCTCACTCTCCTGAAGCCATTGTTATTGTGGTTTCTAACCCACTAGATGTCATGACGTATGCGGCTCACACTACAGCCAAATTGCCTCGTACCAAAGTAATGGGTATGGCAGGTATTTTGGATACAGCGCGTTACCGTGCTTTCTTAGCAAGTGAGCTAAACGTATCTCCTAAAGACATTCAGGCTGTATTGATGGGTGGTCATGGCGACACTATGGTGCCATTGCCTCGTTATACTACAGTAGGTGGTATTCCAGTAACCGAGTTGTTGTCTAAAGACAAGCTTGACCCAATTGTAGAACGCACTAAAAAAGGCGGTGGAGAATTGGTCAAACTAATGGGTACTTCTGCCTGGTATGCGCCTGGTTCGGCGGCTGCTCAAATGGTAGAAGCTATAGTAAAAGATCAACGTCGTGTATTCCCAGTTTGTACTAAACTAGAGGGTGAGTATGGCATTGATGATTGTTACTTAGGCGTACCTGTTATCTTGGGTAAAAACGGTATCGAGAAAGTAATACAACTTGACCTAAATGCTGGTGAGAAAGAACTATTAGAGGTTTCTCGTGGCAAGGTAAAAGAAGTAATGGATACTTTTGATTCTTTGATGGCGCAAGTTTAATCAAGGGATAAGTTATAAGTCCACAATATTGGCTTTGAAACTTTAGAAAGACAGGTATAATGCCTGTCTTTTTTGCTTTAGCCTCAACTTTCCTCCCTCTTTTGAAGTAATAAGTAAGTATACCCATACAACAAGTATTTATGAAAATGCAAAATATGTTGGCTCAAACTAAAGTAAAAACAAAAACAACATTCCTCACCATTGTACTATTGCTCATGCCACTCTTGACAATGGCTCAATACTACACCGCCGAAGAATGGGAAAAACATCAGGCAGAGCAACAAAAAATCATTGGTTATGTGGCTCTAGGTGTGGTGATCACCATTGGGCTTATTATTGCAGTTTGGTTGTTGGTAATCAAAAAAGAAAAAGATGGCAAAATCAAGGTGAAGACTTATTCGCCTAAAGATACTTATCGCAAAGGTAGCAGTGGTGGAGATGGCTTTATTGGTGGCTTTAGAGATGGGTGGGATAATTGACAAATGTGTGTATTCTTAACCTTCCTTTTGTGATCATCGTAATAACTTACATAACCACCAAAACTTTGTCCCAAATGATCAAACTAAAGAACTTAATTTTTCGCCCATTCTCTATCACTATTACACTACTGCTTATACTTACCACTCATACAACCTACGCGCTCAGTCAGGCAGAAGTAAACCAGTTGTATATAGGAATCTACGTAATTTTTGGAATCATTGCGATATTGGGCATCATAACAATAGTAATAGTTAAACGAAAGCCTAAAGATAAAAATGGTAAAATAGAAGCCAGTACCTACTCACCTAAAGACACTTACACAACAGGCCCTAAAGGCATCAACAGTTTTTTTAACCCAGACCTAGAGTAATTATACATTCAAATAAAAAAAGCAGGAATCACTTATCGTTAGTAAATATAACACATGTTCTCTTCAATCACTCCTATACAAATTCCTCCACCTGGGGCTGATGTAGCAATGGCACATACTCCTGTATGTTCACCACCACCTACCAAAAAAGAATCTTGAGAACAATGCCTTGGCATACAGGTTTCACCCCACCCTCCAGCAACTTTCTTTTGAGCATCTTTAGATAGTACTTGGTTTTTGTCTACTCTAAACTTTTTCATTTTCTGCATTTTTGATGGCCTGGATAATCATTTGGTCTTAAGGTAACTTGCTGTCCCAATAAAAAGGCAGGAATTGCTCCCTGCCTTGTATATGTTGTTGATAACTACCCTTACTGATTTATAAGCAGCAGTTACCCTCACGGTTTATACGTCCAAAACAAATTTCTCCTGTATTGCTAGGAACAGCACACCTGTTACCAAAGGCATCAGAAAAAAACAGGTCGAAACACCCTGTTGGACAGCTACTCAATACAGGTCTACCTCCTAAAATCTCTTTTTGTGCATTTTTAGATAATACCTGGCTTTTGTCTACTTTAAATTTTTTCATTTGTATATTTTTTAATAGTGTAATAATGTATTGGATGATTAAATTTTCTCAAAATATATAATAGAAACTCCATAACTTCAATTATTTATTTGCAAAAACTTGTAGTAGGCAACAATATGTTTTGTTTGGTTTCAAAACCTGCTACTAAATGCGTAAATAATCGTTCTTTAGCTTAACTTTACCTCTACCACCAAACCATATAAAAATATGACCATAGAAGAGTTAAAAAAGTTTTTTGAAGAGCATCCATCATTGAGCATTAATGGAGTAAACAATGAAGCAGGATTAACTGACAGCTATTTAGGTAAGATTTTAGGAGGCAAACGACCTTTGAGCCAAAAGACTGTAGAAAAGTTGCTTCCAGTGCTTAAAAGATATGGATATGCTGAAAAAAAAGAAGATACATAGTGCGATTTAATCGGACTTTTTATTATATTTGTAACACTTCTTCGAGTGAAGAAATAGCCAACGGGTGGAAATTGGAACATCTCCCGCTGGCTTTGTATCCATATCAAACAACATGAACAATGCAAGGTAAAAACCATTCATTGAATAGCCAAACTACGCCCCTGCAAAACGAGGCAAAGGCTCAACTCAATGCCCTGACCGAGGGCTTACGCTATAGTTTGCAGCGAAGGTTAGAAGATATTATTGCGCTTAGTCAAGAAGCGCTCACGAGCCTACAAGACCCCACCAATGCCTTACCTACTCACCAAATAGAACATCAATGGATTTTGATGGAAGATAATGTACGTCTTGCCCAAAACGACTGGGCACTATTAGAGTGGCTGGTTGTCTAAACCCATATTCTTTTACCCCTACATACTACCGGTGGGGGTTATCAGATCTTATATTGCATCCACTAGAGACTATTTACTCATTACCAAAAAAATATTCCTTAACTTTACCTCTACCACCAAATCATATAAAAATATGACCATAGAAGAGTTGAAAAAGTTTTTTGAGGAAAGACCAGCCTTGAGTGTAAGAGGAGTAAATGATGATGCGGGGTTGTCTGATAATTATCTCAATAAGATTTTGCGTAACAATCAAAAGATAAGCAAGAAAACTATTGATAAACTTGACCCTATTTTAAGGAAATATGGGTACCAGTGCAACAAAAATACCCCAAAATGAGGTTTTTTTTATTATCTTTTTATTATATTTGTAACACTTCTTCGAGTGAAGAAATAGCCAACGGGCAGAAATTGGAACCTCTCCCGCTGGCTTTGTATCCATATCAAACAACATGAACAATGCAAGGTAAAAACCATTCATTGAATAGCCAAACTACGCCCCTGCAAAACGAGGCAAAGGCTCAACTCAATGCCCTGACCGAGGGCTTACGCTATAGTTTGCAGCGAAGGTTAGAAGATATTATTGCGCTTAGTCAAGAAGCGCTCACGAGCCTACAAGACCCCACCAATGCCTTACCTACTCACCAAATAGAACATCAATGGATTTTGATGGAAGATAATGTACGTCTTGCCCAAAATGATTGGACACTATTAGAATGGCTAGTACCTCAACCTCTAAATACCTGACACATTATTTCGGCGATATTCGCACCCTGACTTTACTTCAAAAATATCGCGTAGCTATGGCTATGCTCAATTTTTGAAGTTCGTCAGAGAACAAATCTCATCCAAAATAAATAGAGCATTTACTTAGAGGATAGGGTACTAAGTGATACGCAACAAACAGCCATTAGCGGCTAAAAATGCTTTGCTTGGGTTTATTGGGCAGAATCATCATACATGCACCCACAAAAAACGGGTGTTTTCTTGTGACAGAAAACACCCGTTTTTTAAATTATTTGTTTTGCAATAACTATTGCCAATTAAAAATCCTCGTCCATACTAAAGCTATGGTTACCTTGCCCTGAAGCAGGCTTATTTGCCACACCTGCCTTAGAGTACTCACTTACTCTCTTCTCAAAAAAGTTGGTTTTACCTTCAAGCGAGATCATTTCCATAAAATCGAATGGATTTGCCGTATTGTATTGTTTTTCACAACCCAACTCTACCAACAACCTATCAGCTACAAACTCGATGTATTCACTCATTAAATCAGAATTCATTCCAATCAGTTTTACAGGCAATGCATCGGTCACAAACTCTTTTTCAATCTCTACAGCATTCTTAATGATTGATACTACAGTTTCGTTTGGCAACTTGTTTTTGATGTAGCTATTGTACAACAAACAAGCAAAGTCGCAATGCAAACCTTCGTCTCTTGAGATCAATTCATTAGAGAAGCTCAAGCCTGGCATCAAGCCACGTTTTTTCAACCAGAAGATAGAACAAAAACTTCCTGAAAAGAAAATACCCTCTACTGCAGCAAAGGCAATCAATCGCTCGGCAAAGCTCCCCTTATCGATCCAACGCAACGCCCACTCAGCTTTTTTCTTTACACAAGGTACTGTTTCGAGCGCATTAAATAAACGGTGCTTTTCGTCAGCATCTTTGATATAAGTATCAATCAGCAAAGAATAGGTTTCGGCGTGGATGTTCTCTATTGCCACCTGAAAACCATAAAAACAACGCGCCTCAGGGCTTTTTACTTCTTCAAGAAAGTTTACTGCCAGGTTTTCGTTTACAATACCATCGCTTGCCGCAAAAAACGCCAATACATGTGTAATAAAGTGGCGCTCATCATCATTCAGTTTTTCGTCCCAATCTTTCAAGTCTTGCGCAAGGTCTATCTCCTCAGCTGTCCAAAACGAGGCTTCAGCCTGTTTATACATTTGCCATATATCGTTTTGTTGAATAGGAAATAATACAAAGCGGTTGTCAACGCTTTCTAATAGAGGTTCACTGACAGTATTGCTCATTTTCTTTATTTTTTATGATATAAAATTTCTTGATTTATGCATCAAACCATTGTCAAAGCAAAATGTTATCTCCATTTTATCAAAAAACAGAAACTCCCAAATAACAGCTATAAAATAACTCAGGAATGATACAAAAGATTAATAACACCTTGATAAAGCAAGGCGTTGCTGGGGTGTTTTTATACCACAAAAGTGAGAAGAATGAACAAGAAATACAAGGTAGGTAAAGGGATGAAGCCCTAACTGATTGGCTGTCAAAAGGGAATTTTTTTATTTTTTATTTCCTCCATTTCTATGTACTTGGTTTTGTCTTTACCTGATAAAAATATCTTCCAGTTATCCAACTTTTATACAATGGATTCGTGCAAAACGTTTGTATTTCGAAAATTAAAGGCTAAATTTGCGGTCTGTTTTGCAGTTATAATAAATCGTAGAGAGAAATGTATGCAATTGTAGAGATCGCAGGTCAGCAGTTTAAAGTGCAGAAAGGCCAATACGTATATACTCACCGTCTTCAAGATGAGCAAGACTCAGCGGTAGTTTTTGACAAGGTGTTGTTGGTAGACAATGACGGAGATGTTAAAATTGGTGCTCCCGTAGTAGATGGTGCAAAGGTATCTGGTAAAGTTTTGGAGCACGTAAAAGGCGACAAGGTAATCGTATTTAAAAAGAAAAGACGCAAAGGCTATAAGAAAGCCAACGGACATCGTCAGTACTTGAGTAAAGTATTAATCGAGGACATCACAGCATAAGCTATCCTCGTTTTTGCTGTTTGTTGGGGTTTCCCAACAAATACAGATTTCAAGAAAAAATCTTAAAAATATTTTAAATTTTATAAAACTATGGCACATAAAAAAGGAGCTGGTAGTTCTAGAAACGGTCGCGAGTCGGAAAGTAAACGACTAGGGACTAAAATCTTTGGTGGCCAACTTGCAAAGGCTGGAAACATCATTATACGTCAGAGAGGTACTAAACACCATCCTGGCAAAAATGTAGGAATGGGAAAAGACCATACCTTATTTGCATTAGTTGAAGGTACTGTTCACTTCAAAAAAGGACAACGTGATCGTTCTTTTGTTGTAGTTGAGCCTGTTTCTGCCAACTAAGTTTAATTTGGAGATACCTTATCTGAGGGTAGGTTACAAATAACCATACCTCCAGATTACATTCCATAAAATAAGACAGGGAGCATAGTTTTTCAACAAACTGTGCTTTTTTTGTGCCTTTACTTTCGCTATATTTGATAAAAGACTCATTCACCCTACTTCATTTAGTCAGTCCTCTATTATCATGCAACAAGATGTTAAATATTGGTACTTGCGTAATCATCAAATATTTTCACAGATTACTGATGACAAATACCAAGAGCTATGTGTGTGGGTTGGGTTTAAAAAAGCCATCAAAAATGAAGACATATTTTTTACCCACGAGCCTGTCAAACGCATTTATTTTCTCAAAAAAGGCATGCTCAAAATCATCAGTCAGGACGCTGATGGCAACGAAGTGACTAAAGATATTATTCAAAAAGGAGATATATTTGGCGAAATTGCTTTGGATGAAGCACCAGACGGGGAAACATCAGAATATGCTAAAGTAATTACTGATGAAGCAGTAATGTGCACTTTCACCCTCGAAAACTTTGAGAAAGTACTGACTAAAAACCCTTCTATTTCGTTGAAATTTACCAAAAAGGTAGGTAATAAGCTCAAAACCCTTGAGAATCGTTACAATCATCTCATTTTTAAGGATGTACGTACCAGGGTGATCCACTTTCTTAAAAAATTTGTTCAAGACAATGGAGAAGCACAAGGCAAGCTGTGGTCGACACGTAACTACCTTACCCATCAAGACATTGCTCATCTGACAGGATCTACCCGCCAAACAGTTACCTCTATTCTTAACCAACTCAAAAAAGAAAATCGCCTGATTTACTCACGCAACGAAATCGTAATTCCTGACCTTGAAGGCTTAAAGTAAGCGTTATATTATACCCATTGTATATCCTTGGCTGGTCTCATTTGCCACCCAAATATAGTTTTTGATAATACATTGGCACTTCAAAACTACACACCCAAACCTAATTTAAGTACTATTACTCACTCTGGATTGTCAAAAAAGCAAAACCTTAAAAAATACAGAATATTTTTTATTCAAATGTTTTAAAAAAGTTACATCCAGAGCGCTTTCAAATTCACAAATCCTTCTATAAACTTCTACAAATAGTACCAATCAACTCGTTGTTTTTTTAGGCAAATGGTCAATAAACTGACACAAGCACACTTATTAAATATCTTGCATAAAAACACATTTACTACAATTTAATTAGTAAATTATGCAATAAAATACCTTTAAATTCTTAATTCCCACCAAAAATATCTTTTTTAAGGTAATATACAATCCCAACTTAAACAAATACCATAATTTTTCAACTTGACTCAGTTAAACTTTTTACTCCTGTCTCGTATTGACTATAAACCCCTACTCATATGCGGTAGTCATCAAAATTTTTCAACAAAGTATAGTACAAAAAAAGGAAGTTTAAAACGTAAGCACTTATAGACACACTTTCTTATAAATGTATGCTTTATCTTTGTTGGTTTAACTTAACATCCTACTTATGTCTTATAGCCATAAACACGTAAAAAAGGTACTTGAACAAATAGAAAAAGTAAAAAGTATTGAGGCGTATACACAGCAAATTGCTCCGTTGACCCAAGAAGAAATTGACAAGTTAGACCGAAAAAGTTTTAACGGTTCAGCTACTACCGAAGGCTTAGAAGCAAGATTGAGCTTCCTTGCTGAGCAAGGAGTTTCAGTAGATCGGTTAACTAGCCACTCTGGTTTAGAAAGTCCAGAATCGCTTAAAGGCAACATTGAAAATTTTATAGGCATGGCACAAGTGCCAGTGGGTTTAGCAGGTCCTTTGTTGGTAAAAGGCTCAGAAGCTCAAGGCGACTTTTTTGTACCACTTGCTACCACTGAGGGCGCCCTGATTGCCTCCTATAACCGAGGAATGAAAGCTTGCCGTTTGAGCGGAGGCATTACTTCGGTATGTTTGATAGAAGGTGTGCAACGTAGTCCTTTCTTTAAGTTTGATAACCTGGGAACAGTAGGACTATTTATCAAGTGGGTATACCAGCGCATGGATAAATTTACAGAAATTGTAGAAAGTACCAGTCGTTTTGCCAAGCTCAACGACCTCAAAGCCAATATAGAGGGCAACAGTGTGATTCTTACCTTTGAGTACCTTACTGGAGATGCAGCTGGACAAAACATGGTGACGATTTGCACCGACAAAATATGCAAATACATTTTGGCAAACTTTGATATAACCCCGCTTGAGTGGTACATAGAGGGCAATTATTCAGGAGATAAAAAGGCGACTACGCTATCGTTTGTAAATGTAAGAGGCAAAAAAGTAACTGCTGAGATTGTAATCCCCCGTTTTGTAGTAGATAAGGTACTAAAAACCACCCCCGAGAAAATCGCTCAATATTGGCAATCATCTACTTTAGGTGTGATCCAAAGTGGAGCCATTGGTGCGCAAGGACATGTGGCCAATGGACTTACGGCTTTGTTTATTGCTTGTGGGCAAGACGTTGCCTGTATTTCTGAATCATCTATTGGACTTACCCGAATGGAAACTAACACTGATGGAGATTTATATGTGTCGGTTACTTTACCCTCGCTTATTGTGGGTACAGTGGGTGGAGGCACCTCACTTGCTACCCAAAAAGAATGCCTTGAAATGTTGGGCTGTGCTGGCGCCAACAAAGCCAAGAAGTTTGCTGAAATCTGTTGTGCAGTAGCACTCGCTGGCGAAATATCAATTGCTTCGGCTATGTCTGCCGACCATTTTACTAATGCTCACCAAAAATTGGGAAGAAAATAATGAGTAACCCTGAAGAAAACTATCTACCGTTTGCTAAACGTTTTTTAATTTATCAAAAAGAAAGATTTCCTTTTATTGCCCACGGAATTATGATTTCGGCTTTCACATTTTCGGCTGTATCTTATTCAAGAATTTGTCGGGGAAAAGAAGGTTTTATCAATTGGTCAGACTTTTTTATTGGCGTTTTTGCCACTGTGACCCTTTTCTTTTTGGTCAGAATATTCGACGAATTCAAAGACCATGAAGATGATATAAAATACCGTACTTACCTGCCTGTACCTCGTGGCCTAATGTCGCTTCAGGAACTCAAAATAATAGGTTTGGTAGTAGGGATTACCCAAATAGCAGTCATTGCTATTTTCCAATTACAAATGCTCTATTTGTATGTGATTGTGCTCCTGTATTTGTGTTTGATGGGAGTAGAGTTTTTTGTACCTGAGTGGCTCAAAAAACGCCAAATCATATACATTACCTCACACATGGTCATTATTCCATTAATTGACATTTATGCCAGTGGTTTAGATTGGTTGTTGGGGGGGGGGCATCCACACTGGGGGCTTGCCTGGTTTTTTGCCGTATCGTATACCAACGGTTTGGTACTAGAGTTTGGGCGTAAGATAAGAACACCTGAAGGCGAAGAACCCAACGTAGTGTCTTATACTGGGCTATATGGTACCCGTGGAGGCACTTTGATATGGATAGGGCTCATGTTTACCACCATGTTGTTAGCCATTGGGGCATCTTATTATGCCAATTACAGCAGTTGGGCAATCCTTATTTTGGGCGTATGCTTTGTGTTATGCTCACTGCCAGGTTGGTCTTTTTTAAAAACGCCTACTGCCAAAAAAAGTAAATACATAGAATACACCACCGCACTGTGGACTATATTGATGTACCTCGCCTTGGGCGGCATTCCAATGTTGAAAGGATTATTGTCATGATATTTATTCCAAGTATAGAAAAAACCGCCCCAGAAGGCATCGGAGGCAAAGCTAGTAATTTACTTCGTTTGGTAAAAATGGGTGCACAAGTACCAGCTTGGGCAGTAGTGCCTCAGGTTGTTTTGCTTGATCAATTGTCTGGGCAAACCGACAAAGCCAGTATCAAAGCTGAATTTGAACAACTCGTGGTACCACAAGAGGTGTTGACGGCGTTGCAAGCCTACTTTGGCGACAACTACGCCAATAAAACTTATGCAGTACGTTCATCAGCTATAGATGAGGATGGTAGCCAATTTTCTTTTGCCGGGCAGTTCGAAACCTTTTTGCATGTATCATTTGACCAATTGGCTGAGAAAATCAAGGCCATTTGGCAATCGGTAGTATCTGATAGGGTGATGACTTACCGTGAGGAAAATAACTTACCACTACAGTTAGGTATTGGTGCCATTGTACAAGAAATGGTAGCTGCCGAAGTTGCTGGAGTTGCCTTTGGAATGAACCCAGTATCGGGCGATAAAGAAAGTAAGGTAATTTCAGCAGTGTATGGGTTGGGCGAAGGGCTGGTATCGGGCGAACTGGACGCTGATACGTTTACGCTTTCGCCAAAAGGCACTGATACTCAATTGGCGCATAAAACCCACGCTTTGTTAAGAAAACCAGCAGGCAGTGGTATAGAAAAAGTCCCCTTAGATGCCACTAAAAGTGATTTGGCTACTTTGCAAGATACCGAACTGAAGGAAATAGCGGCTTTGTTGGATCGTTTGGACGAACACTTGGGCACCCCACAAGACATTGAATTTGCTTATGCAAATAACCAATTATACTTGTTGCAAACCCGTCCTATTACTGCCGCCGGAAGCAAACCAGAAGGTGAATATATTTTGTGGGACAACAGCAACATTATAGAGTCTTACCCGGGCATTACTACTCCCCTTACCTTTTCATTTATTATAAAAATGTACGAAATGGTATACCGCCAGTTTGTAGGCATTATGGGAGTGACCGATAAGGAAATTAACCGCCACGAAGAGGTGTTTGCCAATACGTTGGGACTGGTACGGGGCAGGGTATATTATAATTTGCTCAACTGGTATAAGATGTTGGCAATGCTGCCTGGTTACTCTATCAATGCTGAAAACATGGAGCGGATGATGGGGGTAAAGGAACGCTTTGAACTGGAAGATGACTTTGGAATGAGCAAGGGGCGAGCACGTTGGCGAATGCTGACGATGGGAATAAAGATGATTCAGAAACAATTTGGGCTACCCAGGGAAAGAAGAAAGTTTTTGAGCCAACTCAAGTCTATTATGGCATCGTATGATGCTATTGACTTTGATGCATTGACTCCAGCTCAAATCATTGCTCACTATAATAAGTTCGAATCATCGCTGTTGATGCGTTGGAAAGCACCCCTGGTCAATGATTTTTTTGCTATGATTTGGTTTGGAATGCTTGAAAAACAAGCCATTAAATACTGCCCTGACCAGCCCAACATTCACAACGATTTGTTGTGCGGAAGCCAGGATATTATTTCGGTAGAACCCATTCACCGAAGCATAGCTATAGCCGCGCTGGTCAATCAAAATAAGGAAGCCAAAGCACTTTTCATGAACAAAACGCCCGATGAGATATGGGCGGAGTTCTGCAATGGGGCTTTTCCAGCTATCAAACAAAAACTGGAAGAATACATCCAACTATTTGGCAATCGCTGTGTGGGTGAACTTAAGCTCGAAACTATATCTTATGCCCAAAAACCTGCCTTATTTGTCAAGGTCATCAAGTCTTATGTGGCACAGGGCATTACCCAAAAAAGAAGCGAGTCTAACATTGAAGAAGAACTGAGAGAAGCAGCCGAAAAGAAAATATTTGGTGCACTTAAGGGTAAAGGTGTTAAGCGTTGGTGGTTTAAATATGTACTCAACAAAGCGCGTGACTTGGTAAGCAACCGCGAAAACCTGCGCTACGAAAGAACCAAGGGCTTTGGCATGGTGCGACGAATGTTCTCAGCGTTGGGCAAAAAATTACACGCTGCCGGGCATTTACAAGATCCAAGAGATGTGTTTTATCTAGAACTTGCTGAGATTAAGTCTTTGGAAAAAACTCCTTTCAGCGAAAGCTTAAAAGAACACATTGTTGCCCGCAAAAAAGAGTTTGCTGCATATAAAACTCAAAAACCTCCTCAGGAACGCTTTTTTACTTATGGACATAACTTTACAGACGAATACATTTATTCGCTGGAAAAAATAGAAGATGCCGAACAAGATCTAAATGGCATTGGTTGCTGCCCTGGCATTGTGCAGGCAAAGGTAAGGGTAGTGATGGATCCGAACGAAACCGACTCACTAAACGGGGATATTTTGGTGACTTCGAGCACCGATCCGGGCTGGGTAACTTTGTTTCCTACGGCTTCGGCTATTATAGTAGAGCGTGGAAGTTTGCTAAGCCATTCGGCTATAGTATCACGCGAGATGGGGATTCCTTGTATAGTAAGTGTTACCGGGCTTTTGCGCACACTAAAGTCTGGCGATGAAGTATTGATGGATGGAAGTACAGGCAAAATTAAAATTATAGAGCAATGAGTGAACAGTTAAAAAAAGTCAGGCACGATTACATACGTTACGCCAATTGTTGGGAAGACGCAGACATTTTGTTAGACGCCCTACAGGTAGGTAACGACGACCGGGTATTGTCTATAGGATCGGCAGGAGACAATAGTTTTTCTATGCTTGCCCAAGACGCTGAACTGGTAGTGGCAGTAGACATTAACCCAGTACAGCTCAATTTGATTGAACTAAAAAAAGCGGCAATTGCTACGCTCAATCACCAAGAGTTTTTACAATTTCTGGGGTTTGAAGAATGTGAGCAACGTTGGGAGCTTTTCCAGACGGTAAAAAGTGAGCTTTCGAGCGAAATAGCGAGCTTTTGGTCAAACAGGCGTCAAGAAATAGAAGAAGGCATTATTTATCAAGGGAAGTTTGAAAAATACTTCAAACTATTTCATAAAAAGGTTTTACCGCTTATTCATACCAAGAAACGCATCAGGCGATTGTTTGAGTTAAAAAGCGCCAACGAACAAGCCGAATATTTCAATGCTTCGTGGAACAATCGCAGGTGGCGGCTATTATTCAAGATATTCTTTAGCCGATTTGTAATGGGTAGATTGGGGCGTGACCCTCAGTTTTTAAAAGAAGTAGAGGTTCCTGTTTCTACGTTTATTGCCAGCACTGCCAACGACCACTTAAGTTCGGTAGCTTGTCAACAAAATTATTTTTTGCAGTTTATTCTTACTGGTAAATTCAACACGGCATTGCCACATTATGCCAGAAAAGAAAACTTTGAACTTATTAAGCCTCGCATCCACCGAATGACAGTGTACAACGGGCTTGCCGAGGATGCTTTCAAAGCATTTGAAGGCTTCAATAAGTTTAACTTATCTAATATTTTCGAATATATGAACCCTGAACTTTTCCAATCGGTGAGCGAAAACCTGTGGCAAGAAGCCTTGTCAGGAGCACGTTATGCCTATTGGAACCTAATGGTGCCCAGGCGCATGTCGAAAATACTATCGGGGTTATTCTATGATGAAGCCAACGCCCAACACCTTTCCCAACAAGACAAAGGATTCTTTTATGGTAAC
>NZ_AAWS01000081.1 GCF_000169175.1 Microscilla marina ATCC 23134 | reverse complement strand
ATACCCACCCGCCATTTAAGCTATCAATGGCGGCTGAGTACTACACTCCATATCGTGGGTTATTTTTTCGATTTTCTTTCTTTAAAATTATAAATTTTAAACTTACCCAGCCCCCATTTTTGCAAACGATAGGTAATAGACACCCTCAACACACCAAAACCGTATTGCATACTACGCTTAAAGTTGATACTGCTGGCTTCTTCAAAGTATTTGGTTGGGCAGGTCACTTCTCCTATTTCAAAATCGGCATAAGTAATTTGCCCCAGCATTTCATTGTCAAACACAAAGTCATCGGAGTTTACATCCAACGGAAGTTTTTCTAACACCTCACGGCTAAATGCCCTATAGCCAGTATGATATTCGGCCAGCTTTTGATTAAGCATGACGTTCTCGAAAAAGGTAAGAAAACGGTTGGCAATGTATTTATACACTGGCATTCCCCCACGCAATGCCCCTTTGCCCAAAATGCGAGACCCCAACATAACATCAAATACCCCGCGTGCTATCGGGTACACCATCGCTTCTATCAACAAGGGGGTATATTGATAATCAGGATGTACCATTACCACAATATCAGCTCCTGTTTCCAGTGCGGTGGTATAGCAAGTTTTTTGGTTACCCCCATAGCCTTTGTTGCGCTCGTGCTTAATCACCTTTTCAATGCCCAGGCGTCTGGCTTCTTCAATGGTGTTATCAGGAGAGTTATCGTCTACCAGAATTACCTCGTCTACTATGTCAAAAGGAATCTCCTGATAGGTTTGTTCAAGGGTAGCGGCTGCATTGTAAGCCGGCATTACTACTACTACTTTCTTTTGATCTATCACTACAACTTTGCGTTTTTTAGAGCACAAAGAAAAAGGTTTTTCTGTTGAATGCCAACCTGTGTTTAGGTTTCTGCAATGTGACACTCCCCTAGCCCCTCAATTTTGTACTTAAGCAAAGGTATAATTGAACACCAGTTGGCTAAACCAGTGTTCAACACTTGAATAAAGTTAAGGTTGCACAATCACCTTTCCTTTGGTTTTTCTATCCATCATATCCTGTAAGGCTTGTGGGGCTTGCTCTAATGAATACACTTTGTCTATGTAGGGTTTTAACTCTCCCTTCGTGTAATAGTTAATCAATGCCATCGTGTTTTGCATATTTTTTTGTGGCGATCGCATCGCAAAACTTCCCCAAAACACCCCTACAATCTGACACCCCTTGAGCAAAGGCAAATTTAAGGCTATTTGGGCAATACCCGCCGGAAACCCCACGACCAAAAAACGTCCTTCCCAGGCAGTGGCACGCAAAGCCGCTTCGCTATAGTCGCCTCCTACCGGGTCGTACACCACATCAGCACCTTTGCCATTGGTCAAGGCTTTTACCCGTTCTTTAAGGTTTTCCTGAGTGTAATTGATGGTTTGGTCAGCGCCATACTCTTTGCACAAAGCCAGTTTTTCGTCGGTAGAAGCTGCCGCAATCACTTTGGCACCCATGAGCTTGCCCAGTTCTATAGCTGCCAGCCCTACACCACCCGAAGCTCCCAACACAAGCAAGGTTTCACCCTCTTGTAAGTGAGCCCGATCTTTGAGCGCATGATAAGATGTACCATAAGCCATCATAAAAGCGGCTGCCACTTTAAAATCCATTGCGGCAGGCTTAGGAAACACCCCACTTGCCGGAGCGATTACCTCTTCGGCAAACCCACCGTGGGGTACTATACCAAACACCTCTTGTCCGGGTTTTAGGTGCTTTACTTCTTCGCCTACTTCTTTTACTATGCCCGCTATGTCGCTGCCTGGCGAAAACGGCAACTCAGGCTTAAACTGATACAAACCTTGTATAATCAGGGTATCAGGATAATTGACACTACAGGCTTTTACTTCAATTAATACTTCTTTTTTACCGGGCTTTTTGCTGGTGACTTCTTCTACCACCAGCGCCGAAGGCAATCCTAATTCTTTACAAAGTACAGCTTTCATTGAGATTGGTTTTGGGGTAAGTTGATAAGATTTATTATGGTTTCGTTGTTGTTTTAGATGCCAAGAGCCCCCCATAAGTCAAGGCTATTTCACGGTCGTTTTTTACTGCCTGATATTCGGGCGACATGGCCAGGTCTACAAAATGCTGTACTGAAGGGTACTCAACTATAGCCACCATATCAGGTTGGTTATTATCATCGCCAATGACGGTGTTTTGTACATACCCCGACCATATCACTTTGGCTTCAGCCTTGGCGAGTAGTGACTGCATATTTTTAAAATAACGTCTGAAGGCATCTTGCCCACTTTCGTTGCCCTGGTCAGTTTTTTCTTTAAACTTAAGAATATTGACCATTGCCACAGGAGCATCTTTAGGGTAGTCTTGTATCAGCGCCTTTATCTGGTCTGCTGTAGCGGTAATTTGATTGGTTAATTGCATAATTCAATAATTGGGAATTGGAATAAGTAGCTATTAGCTACAAATATATTTAAATTGTTAATAATCAGTGATTTGCGTATAAAGTCACGGGAATTGTCTACTTGATTGAAGGCTTAAAATACACTCTTAAAATCTTTTGGATCAATTCCCTGCCCCGTATCCACCACTTTTATACACACTACTCATCGTCTTCAAACGACGATTTGATGTCACTTTCGGCTGCTACCAGCCCAGGCAATAAGTCAATCATTTTGTAATAAAAAGTCTGCCCTTTTGGGGTAAAGTGAGGATAGTGTAACTCCAGCGATGCTCTGATCCCTTCTTGTACATCAGTATTCATTATTTCGCTCTCTATCAGCCACGAGTTGAGTACTGCCCAGGCGTTGCGGGCTAATATATCATATTGCCCCTGGTGCGACTCTGTTCTCATGTATCCTTGTTCAACGGCAAGGTCTATCACATTGCGGTTAAAGCTAATTACATTCTGGATTCTTTTTTTATAGGCTTGTCTTATGTCAGGAAACAACTTCATTATTTCCAGCGTATCGCGGTAAAAAAAACGGAATTGAATTTGAAACCTTAAATAATCACGGGTAATACTCAAGGCGTCAAAAGCTACCTCCAGGTGACTGTTTTCGAGGGTCATTCCCTCCAGGCATTGTTTCATATAGTCATACACTGCCTCCATCAACGCTTTTTTGGTAGAGAAGTGATAAGTAAGGTTACCTGGGCTTATATGGGCAGCCGCCGCTATGTCGTGCACGCGTACATTGCCCACGCCGTGTTGGTTGAATAAATCTATTGCCGTCTGGATAATTTTCTTTTTGCTTTCTTTCATCTTCCTAAATCTTTTCCTGCAATGGATATTGTCAAAGTTATAAGCAATATCTATATAACACAATATAATTAGTATTTTTATACTAATCGCTATATGCGGGCAAGACAAGTAGCAAAATAATGGGATGTGCTGAATTACCCGATAATTAAATATTTAGCCATTAAAATTATACATTGAACAGTGAGGTACACCTTAATTTTACAAAATCGTGGCTTGGCATGTTCCTTCCATCAAAAAATCCGTTAAAGATCAACATAGTATATATTTGAGTTTAACAACTGATTTATCAGGCATTGATAAGTTTAAGATAATGACAGGGTGGTAATCCATAGTACCCCCTAACTTTTGACGAATGATCAGGCATTTAGGAATAGATAGAGATGATTTTGCACCGTTCCTTAGGCACATTCTATGAGTGTATTGTACGAAATGATGAAAAAAAAACATTGACATGTCATTTTTACCTCTTGTATGCATTGTATTAGTAAAGGTTCAATAAGAAGATAGATGTTCGGAGAAGATTTCATCAAAGAAGTGAATAAGGAACTTTATCCTTTTATCAAAAAAATACTGGGAACATTCTGGGGATATACTGATATAAACAAAGATATTGAAGACGTATTGCAAGAATCATGGGAGAATTTTTTTGCTAAATACCACGAAAAAGTATCCTCACAAGAAGAAGTACGTGCTTTGATGTTTACTATAGCCAAAAATAAGGCTTTTTATCATTATAGGCGCCAGAACAGAATGATGGCAAATCACTCTGTAAGTAACGAGTATGCCCCTACTATTCACCCTGATGAGACCTACGAACTATTTTTAAGCAAAGATATTAAAATAATACTGGCTTACTTAAACGATCAACAAGCTTTCATTATAAGAGCGGCTATGCAATACGAAGAAGTTCACAAGCAAGATAAAATTGTGGACCTGATCGCAGGCGATTATAAAAAGAAGTTTGGTAAAAAATTGAACGTAGCTTCTTATCGAAAAATTAAAGAAAGGGCTCAAAAAAAGATCAAAATGATTGTGAGAGACGGCGATGTTTAATAGTAACCTGTAATGGAACGAAGAAGTAAATTTAATCATCAACCTATGGAAAAACATCCTTTTTATGCAAAAGATCAAATTGCTGCTTACCTTAATGGTACAATGTCGGATGTGCAGATGGAAGCATTTGAAAAGTTGCTAAACAATGATCCTTTTTTTGAAGCTATAGTAGAAGGAGCACGCCTGCAAAGAGTAGCCAAAAAAATGTTGGATGAAGAACCTGAATTGCTCAAAGGATATGACCAAATGGCGCACGATCGAATCTTGAGCAATATCAAAGCTAATATGCAAAAAGCAGTACTGGAAACTACCGACAAAAAAACTACTGTAAAACCATTGCATACCAGGTGGACCTGGAAAACCACTGCCGCTGCTGCAGCTGTATTGTTGATAGGGATGGGTACCTGGACTTATCAAAAAGCACAAAATACTGACTTGCCTGGTGGCGATGCCCTGGCAACCAAGTATGTATCGGACAAAACACTGGTAGATTTAACCAAAATATCGGTAAAAGCAACCCACAACCCAACCAAGGCAACTACCGGGCAAATTGAGTCTGTCATAAACCCTCAGACACTTGCCAGCAATAACACCACTCAGTCTGTAGTAACCAAGGTGCCGGTAAAGGAAGTAACTGCCAAAACGCTTACCAATGACCCAAGCAAAGACAAAGAAATGCAACAGTTGATTGCGATCAACAAGCAGGAAATCAAATATTGGGAAGATGAACTAAGCAATTACCAAACAAGCCGGGGTGCCGATGCTGTAAGCGTGATAAGCCCCATTACGGGCAACGACCTTGCCGCCAAAGAAGTGGTTTTTGAGGTAAAGTATGAAGGTAAGAGTACTTTGCTGCTCACCATATACAATGCCCAATCTATGACCAAAGCAGTGGTAATGGAATTGCCCCTGAAAAAGGTAAAAGACAACAAAACTATCAAGCATGTAATGAATGACCTAAAAAAAGGTACTTATTACTGGAAACTCACCAACGAAGAAGAAGAACTCTTTATTGGCAAGTTCAAGAAAGTAAAGTAAAAACATACCCGCTTGTAGAAAACATAAAATCGCAATGGTTTGAACAATTCAAACTATTGCGATTTTTTTTGTCGTGTTATAAGAAGGCTTTTGGCAAGACCAAGTGCTTCGCTATCGTTACCCGCTCTCTTGGTCAGCTGCGCTTAAGACCAAGAGGAGGGGACAAGCTTGGTGATGGCTTTTAGATGTAGACATACAATAGTGTACGGGTAATGGCAACGATTTGGTATAAGGGTGCTTGTAATAACGAAACGGCTATTGACTTCCATCTACCGATTTCATAAACCGCTAAAAATTAATTTATAAAATCGGTAAGTTGCTTGTAGAGCAGCGTCAAACTTGAAGCTTGTTGCTAAAAGCACCGATATGCATCGGCATCTAAGGACTTGCAGCTGTAGAAGCTATCGACTAAAATTAATTTTAAAGCTGCCCTATAATCAGGAAACCCGCCCAATCGTGGGGGCGCTTTAGGGGGTGGGTTTTGATGTATTCCTGCTTGGCAAGCTGTAGCGCCTTGCTAAAAGAATGTTTGCCCACCACCAGTTTTTTATAAAAGTTGATCATAAACTCGCTCGTAGGGCGGTCTTTTACCTTCCACAACGAATACATCACGTGGCGGGCACCCGCATACAAAAAGCTCCGGTTGAGCCCCATCATCCCTTCGCCCCGTTCTATCTTACCCGATCCCGACTCACAACTACTCAACACCACTAGGTCGGCGTTGAGGCTCAAAGCATAAATCTCATTGGCGTATAGCTTGCCCTCGTTGTAGCTGTCTTTGTTTGCTGGCGTAGGCTCAAACTGAATATAGGCAAGTTCGGGCTGTTGGGCATTGGTCACACTATGGGTGGCAAGGTGGATATATTTGTATTGCTGCCCTATAGTTTTAAAGCTTTGTTCGGTGGCGTTGGTGTGCAACACCGACTTTATCTGGTGACGCCCATTTTGCTTAAACACGTCGCTGATCTTATCAATTTCTTTTTCGGTATAAGGCAACGCCTGAGGGGGTTGGTTGGCGCTTTCATCACGGGTATTGCCTTGGCTGTTTTTGGTAAATACGGGTGCCATGCCCAAAAAATCATTGCGTTGGGCGGGTTGCTTGCGCAACATGGGTTGTACCATCAGGTTGGCAGAATAATGATACAAAAACTGGTATTGCTTGATCATAAAATCAAGCCCGTCAAACTGAGCGATCATTTCTGGGGCTTTTTTGCTAATCAAGGGTTCAAACGGAACACCCAACAGTTTGCCATCGCTTATCACAATGATTTGAGTTTTGTTGGCCATATAAGGCTCAAGGGGAGCCATCAGGGTTTGGTAGGCTTTGTAAGACGCCTTGGCAAAATCTCCGGCACGCTTACGGGTTTTGATGCTGCGCCCGTATTTTTTAATTATGCCATGAAACGATTTGCCCCCCGGCAGGGCAAGCATTTTGGCTTGGGTTTTAGACACCGCAAAGGCATATAGCTGACTAGGCGTGGTAAAGTACTCTACCAACAACGCCTGGGCAGGCAACGACTGCTGAATGCGCTTCAGGTTGACCAGAGCAGTTTTGTATTTGAGTTGGTAATAACTTGGGTAGTTTTTTTCCAGGGTTTGGGTCAGTTGCTCGTGTTGTTGGTTGAGGTCAAACAGCTTGTTTTGGTAACGATTGACTTTTACACTGTCTTTGCGTGCCTGGGCGTTTGCCAATTGCTTGGTATAGTAGGCAAGGTTTACCTTGAGGTCTTGCTCCTGGTCTACCAGCTTTTGGGGCAAACCAAAACGGGCGTTGGCTTCCTGCAATGCTTCACGCAAAATAGACGCCTTGTTGCGCTCTGAGAAATGAAACGCTAATTGGGTATACAAAGCCTCCTTGTTTTTTTGTTGACGCATCAAACGGTAGCAAGTCACCAGGGCATTTTCGTATACCTCAGCCGATATTTTTGCCAGCATGAGCTTATCCTGGTGCCGCACATATTGCTGTCTGAATTTTTGGATCAACTCATCGCATAATTGATAAGTTTTGAGGGCAATTTCTAACGAACCTGCATCGCCCTTTGCCATCAATACCGCCGCCTTGCCCCGCAGGGATTCCATAAACAACCGTCCATTGTTGTACTCACTACTACCTGGGGTTGCAGCAACGTTGTTACTGTCTTTGAATGTTTTGGAGTTGTAACAAAGGGCTTTTTGGTAAGCTTTTAATGCTTCTTGAGTTTTTAATTGATTTTGATAGACTGATGCAATAGCATTGTAGGTATTGGTGACAGGAGTATTTTGTTTGTATTTTTGCCAAATATAAAGCGACTTGTGATAATGTTTGAGAGCTTGATCATATATTTTCTGATGATAATATGTTTTTCCTTTATTAAATAAGGCACTTGCGATTAAGTGATGTGTTGCATTATACTTTTTTTTACGATAAATCAAACTTTCGTGAAAATACACTAAAGCCTTTTCATAATTCTTTGAACTGCGATATATCAACCCTAATAATTGAAAAGAGTTATCAATGCTAGCATGACCATTGCTATATATGCTTTTTCTTATATTAAGAGCTTGCTTAGCATGATATAGTGCTTTACCATACTCTTTCTTATCTTTATAAACAATTGCTAAGTTATTGAATGCATTTGCATATAAAGCCCTGCTTTCAGAGTTTTTCAGAAGGGACATGGCTTTCTTTAAATAACTTTCTGCTAATTCAAAAGCTCCTATCGACCTATAAGAACTAGCTAAATTTATGTATACACTAGGAAGGGTTTTTAAATTATTGTGTTTTAGACTTAATTGAAGGGCTTTTTTGTCATAAAAAATTGCTTTTTTGATGTGATTTCTCGAGAGGCTCAAAAAACTTAATATTGAATAGGTAAAGGCTCTAAAATGATGAGTTGAATAACTGATAGGCTTCACCTTTTGTAACAAAAGTAAAGTTGTTTCATAGCATAAGTCAAACTTTTGTAACTTGAGTAAGTTGATTATAATTTGTTTACTGTTGGTAAGGTATCGAGCCCACTTTTCGGCTTTATATAACTGTTGGTTAGTTTTGACAAAATACTGATTTGCAAGTTCAAACTTTCCCATTTTTTGCAAAGAATCAGCTTTTTGCTGAAAATTGGAAAAGTTTGTAGGTTTGGTTTGAGCTACAGTTGAATAAGTAATAGTTAATGATAGTAAAATATAAGTTAGTAATTGCCTCAAATTTTCCATGCTTCACCTGATTTAGTGTATTGGTTTTTGATATATGTTTTGTATATTTTACTATACGTATAACAATACATTTATGATAAGAGTATTTTTAGGAAAAACTTGATTTGTAAAGCTAATAAAATTCAAAGACAATTAGAAGCAAAGTTTGTGGAAAAGCTATATAACTAGTAGAATATCAAGGTAGGTGTAATCGACTTATTTTTTTACAGCACTTCTGTTGGAGTTTTTTTTAGCCTATCTTGTCACTATTTGATTAAAAACCATAAAATAACCAAGATATAAAAAGCAAAAAAGGATTGTCATTATGGCATAATAACAATCCTCTCTATTTAACTGAAGTTATCTTTTTACTATAGAGCCCCACGGTGTTCTGGTGCGTGATTAATGGTACAATACACCATACAAAGTAGATTTTTAGGATCATCTTGATCAAACCTCCAGTTCGTCTGCATAAAACCATCATCATCTATATCCGCTTCTTTAAGTGACTCATTACGATATGGCTTGACAGTAAGAGTACGACTAATAGGGTCATGAGTTTCTAATAAAATCTCATCTTCATTTACTTCAAAATGATCGTGGAGTAATGATACCCCAAACTTGTCAATGGCATTTCTTTTTCTTAATACTTCCCGCACCATCTGCAGGGTTTCGTGGTCTTCGTCGGTGAGTGGGTCTACTTCGTTGATGTCTTTGAGGGCGTGGTAGGCATTGGTTGTTTTGTTGGCAGCTCTAGTAATAGAAGCATTGTTTTCAACAGTTGTTTCAGGAGTGTCAAGAGTCAAGGTGTTTTGTCCAAGTAGCATAATCCAATAATGTTTAAAATTGTAGAGTAATTATTTTCTTTTGTTGTTTTGCCCAGTTAGAGGGGCGATGGACAAAAGTGTGAGCACTTGGCGTGATTTTTTTTTACTATTTTTTTAAATTAAACCATAACTTACTGATAATCAGAAAAATAAAAACTCATATTTTTTTTGAAAAAATATGAGTTTTTATAACCAACCACCCAAAATAAGAGGATTTACTTCTTGAGCGGCTGTATTTTTCGCTCTTTATACGCCAGCGGAATGGTGTCTTTTGGGGTCACCATATAGTATTCGCCCTGTTGGGGCCTGAACAACAAAAACAAACGACTACGTTGGGTCACCTGCCCATACACCCTGAGGGTATCTCTAAACTGATAGTATACTTCGGCGTGGTCTTTATTGGCATCGGGCAAACGATTATAAAAATACACTGGGCGGTAGGTGGTACGCACCCCGGCGGCTTTGCCAAACCCCATGCCTTGCTCGGTGACAATTTCGGGCAACGAGTCGAGTTGGCTGCGCAAAGGCGACAAAGCTGGAGGAGCCTTCAGGGTTTTGCCTGGTGGAGTTTTACTACTGGCTTGTTTTTCTACCACTGGTTTTTCCTGGCTCTCTTTACCTGGTTGGGAAGTAGACCGCCCTTCGGGGAGTTTTGCCCGCAGCAGCAAGGTTTCTTCAGCAATAGAGTGTTGGGGCAAGGTAGCCAATTCACTGGCTTTGGCGGCTGTATGTTGGTGCCTTGCCGATAGCCAAACCCCGCCGCTGAGCAAAGCCCCTGCCGCTATGAATAGAATAATCAGGTTTTTGAAGCCTTTTGTCCGCTTGCTTTGTTTAAAAGTGTCTTTCGCTGTTTTTTTGATAAAATCCTTATTGTCTTTAACCACCTCATCGAGCAAATCGTCCAGGTCTTGCATGACAAAAGCCGCCTCAATGTGGGTATTTATTTCTTGTTGCAAGGCTACATCATTGCGCAGGGTGGTGTCGCGCTTGAGCAATGCCTCAAACTTTTTGGTATCTTGTTCCGACAAGCTACCTTCTATATATTGCTGGATCAATAGTTCGCGGTTCGTTTGATTAATCATTTCTTGGGTGTTTTAAAGTTGAATAGATGCTTCTAAGTTTTTTTATACACTTGGACGCCCGCTGTCTGATGGCATCCGGAGCCGACTTTTGCTCTTGGGCAATGTCTTTCCAGGAGGCGTTAGAATAATAGTATTCTTTGATCAACTGCTGACATTTGCTATCGAGCTTTACTATAGCTTGTTGTAAGGTGTCTACATTTTCATCTTTCGACACCGCTTGCTGGTATAAATCCTGGCTTAGCTTGTGCTCTTGCCGAGGGCTAATGTCTCCGTAATGATAAGGAGATTCTTGTTGTTTTTTTGCCTTGTTCATCTGTACTCTTTGGGCAATGGTATAAAAGTAAGTGCTCAGCTTACTGGATTGCAACGACCATTGTGGGTTTTGTATGGTGCGGTGCAGTGCTATAAACGAATCGCGAAACAATTCGGTGGCATTTTGTTCGGTTTCGGCGGGCGACTTAGAGTAAGACAGTACTATTTTGCACAAACTGGCAAAGTTTTGCTTCATGAGTGCTTTGGTTGCATGATTGCGTTGCAAAGAGTTGCCTCCCCGCAAACTGCTGATTATTTCCTGGTCTTTCATTTTAGTTGGACTTGTTTTGGTTTTAGAATAAATTAACTGGTGAGGTGTATCAATAAACACCCTGAAAAATGCAATGCTTTTGAAGGTTCTATCAACACCGAACAATGTTATCGAATTTGTTTGTTTTCTTTTGTTTGTTTCCTGCGCTTTTGGCTTGCCATAGGGTCAACTTTCAGCACAAGGCTTTTGTGATAATCCAACAAAAAAATTCCCTCAAATAATTATTATTACAGTGTTTGATATTAATATTCCATAGTGAATTGTAGTCAAAGTTGATGACTCATCATCAGGCGAACACGAATTTAAAAGCTATGATTTACAGCTATTCATCAGGAAAACATTTCTCGCATCCGCTACTGACTATCGACTAAACGCTATAGACTATTATTACACAGCATTGAACTCGAACCAATGAAATTATTGCAAAGGTATTCAATAGTTATTCAACTTTGCGATAAATCATCCATCCAATGATGTTGTTTTTTTTTGTCTCTATGATGATATTTCGGTTTTTGTAGATATAAAAATTGCCCGGCAGTTGGCTTGGTTTGCCCAACACCGCCGTCAGTTTTTTGACAGGATCTCCTACTTTTACCCCCAGCAAGTTGAGTTGGTGATTATTTCCAGGAGTAAAACACACCTCATACACCAGCATTTCGTTTTGTTGGTCTTCGCTGAGGTTGGCTTCTTCGGTTTTTATTTTGATATAATGATACCCCGAAGGTAATGCCTTTTGGGCGGGTCTTACTTCAAAATAAGGGCGCATCGCTACCACCGTTTTACTGGTTTTGAGCTGGGTAATATGGGCAAAAGCCTGGGTTTGTGGACGAAAGCCCGCCGTGTTGGGTGTAGCATGCAGTGCCTCTTTTTTTACTTCTTCTATCAAATCTGCCACCTCGTATTCTTTCATTGCCTTTAGCCTTGCCGAAAATCGGTCTTTTGCCTGAGGCACCAGTTTTTTATAAATGGCATAGTTACACCGGGCGATATAGTTGTTTGAGGCAGCAATGGCAGCCTTAAAGTGTTGGGTAGCTTTGGGGTGGTTGTCGCGGTAGGCATACACCAACGCCAACAACGAATGCGCCTGCGGGGGTAACTTACCAGCTTCGTTGGCAAGCTCCAGTAGGTTATCGGTAGCCGAGCCAAACTTGCGTTGCATAATCTGTAAACAGGCAAGGTTGAGGCGTGCGGTGTGGTAGTTTTTGCGAATGCTCAACGCCTGGCGCAAAAGCAACTCCGATTTTTCAAATAGTTGGGGTAAGTTTACCTTGGGCTGCTCAGACCTAAGCGAGGTGCTGCCATCAAACTCAAAGGGAAACAAAAAGATCCGTTGGTACAATGGCTTTACCTGTGCAATTGTACTCAAATAAGATACAGCCAGGTTATTACACATTTCGGCACTTTTAAAGTGTTTGTTAAAAATAAACTCCAGACACTCAATTGACTTACCCAGTTTGCCTATAGCATACAAAAACTTGGCACTGTTAAACACCTCGCCCAGGTTAAAGTCTTGTATCTCCTTTACCTTTTGCAAACCCAGTTTTTTTCGGGCATCTTTGGCTGGGTAATGAGCAATGTTTTCGTGGAGTTTATACACCTCATATATTTTGTCGAGCAAGCGGGCGTATAGCTCAGGGCTTACTTTGTAGCCTGCCACATGTGCATAAAAACAGCCCCATTTATCAGCGTCTTTTTCGTGGGTTTTTATGTCGTTGGCATCTCCTGGCGAGTGTTTGAGGTAATGATGTGCCATTTCGTGCCCCAGCACAAACGCCAATACTACAGTAGAGTCTTTGCCAAACGAGCGGCTGATTTGAAACATTTGCTCATCTAATAATATTTGGGGTTTTTGGTAGTTGGTATAAAGTGCTGGCTGGTTGAGTTTCTTTCGTACTTTTAGCTCAGGTATAATACCATCGTTGCCAAAATAGTAGGCGAGTGTATTTAAAACTTTTTTTGCCTGCTGTGCTTGGTTTTGGGCATGAACATTGAATACCTGACCGAAAGCTATTGATAATAGCATAAGATTAAAAACTAGTTTTTTCATAAACATTTTAATTTAAATATGAATTGGTTTGTAACTATTCCTTGAAAATTGCTTCGAATTTTCTCGCTGAAATGCAATGACTGAGAGGGTAGTTGGATGGCAAAAGAGTACTGGTAGCAAGGGGCTATTGTTGCCAAAAAGTCCATTGCTTGCATGCTGGGCTTATAGCGGGATAGCAAAATGGCAACTTGTTGAAAAGCATGGCTTTGTCACGCAAAATAAACGAGTTGCTTAAGCATATTCAAATATTAGAAAGCATCAGGATGGTTTGAACTACAAAAAAGCATGTTAGGAAATGAAGAATACTTTTTGTAGCGTTTGTCAGACACACAAGGCCACAGGTATATACAGCCAGTGGCTATGGCAATAAAGTAGCTTTAGTAATGAGTGAAATGATAGATAGTTTGTGAGAGTGTATACCCCCGGTTTTAATACTAACTAAACTTATAACTACAATCCCTTACTTTTTATGAGTGGAGAAAGTTTACAAATACCAATCGATATTAAAATGTAACTATTAAAATAAGCATAAAAAACCTGTTTTGGAACTCGAATGAAGCATTTCGCTCAAAATTTATAGTTGTATATTACTATTATGTTTACTTCTGCTATGTATGGTTTGGGGGTCTGCGCAAAAGTAATTGTGGTGATTATTTAATAACTTTGTCAGAAATTACTTGTAAACCTTGAATAGTTAAACTGAAAATTTAGTTATGAGAAGAATCTATATAGTAGTGCTTGCTTGCTTATTAGGCACCAGTCTTTCATCTTGCCTGGTGTCAAAGAAAAAATACGACGCTGAAGTAGCCGCCAAAAACAAGTTGATCAAAGAAAAAAAGCGTTTGCAAACCGAGCGTAGAAAACTATTGGGGCAAGTAGCCAACCTAAAAAACGATACTACCCGTTTGGGCAAAGAGCTGCGCGACTTAAACCGCAAGTATGCATCGTTGCGTGAGTCGAGCAACCTTACCACAACCCAACTACGCAAGCAGCTCAACGAGCGCCAAAAAGAGCTGCAACGCAAAGAACAACTGCTTGCCAACCGTGAAGCAGTAGTACAAAAGCTAAAGGCGGCTATAGACCGCAAAGACAATTTGCTGAAAAACCTGTTGGGCAAAGTGCGCAATGCGCTTAAGAACTTTAACCCTGACGAACTTACCGTGACAAGTAAGAATGGTAAAATATATGTATCGCTTGCCGAAAAACTACTGTTTAAGTCGGGGCGGACAGATGTAGACCGTAAGGGTAAAAAGGCATTGGGTAAGCTTGCCGAGGTTTTGAACAAAAACCAAGACATTGATATTCAGATAGAAGGGCATACAGACAGTATTCCTATTACTACGGCAAGGTTTCGCGACAACTGGGACTTGAGCGTATTGCGTGCCACCTCTATAGTGCGCATTTTAGTAAAAGACTACGAGGTAGACCCCAAAACCCTGACTCCGGCAGGCAGGGGAGAAACTACTCCGGTGGCTTCTAACAAAAACAAAGAAGGCAGGGCAAAAAACCGCCGCATAGAAATTGTGCTTTCGCCCAAGTTAGATGAACTGTTTCAGTTGTTAGACCAGGGCTAATGAGATCGTATACTTTATGAAAAGCAAAAAGCCCCTTGAGTGCATACTCAAGGGGCTTTTTTGTAGGAGATATTTTTACAATAGTGTAATACCAAATCGTTGCCATTACCCGTACACTAAATTCTTTGTATGTCTACATCTAAAAGCCATCACCAAGCTTGTCCCCTCCTCTTGGTCTTAAGCGCAGCTGACCAAGAGAGCGGGTAACGATAGCGAAGAACCTGCATTGTGTTGGTCTTGCCATTAAGATCACTACAAGTAAGTTTGTATGGGTTTTTAATCAGACTTGGTATAACGCTTTTTACGTCGATTAGGTCAAACTAGCCAAGTAAACAATCAAACAACTCAGTAGCATCGAAAAATAACTATCAAACCATTAGCTTTCACGCAACAACTGTCAATCGTCGACTGAACATTGTAAATACCGCACACCAAGCTTGTCCCCTCCTCTTGGTCTTAAGCGCAGCTGACCAAGAGAGCGGGTAACGATAGCGAAGAACCTGCATTGTGTTGGTCTTGCCATTAAGATCACTACAAGTGCGTTTGTATGGGTTTTTAATCAGACTTGGTATAACGCTTTTTACGTCGATTAGGTCAAACTAGCCAGGTAAACAATCAAACAACTCAGCAGCATCGAAAAATAACTGTTAAACCATTGGTTTGCACGCAACAGCTGTCAATCGTCGACTGAACATTGTAAATACCGCACACCAAGCTTGTCCCCTCCTCTTGGTCTTAAGCGCAGCTGACCAAGAGAGCGGGTAACGATAGCGAAGAACCTGCATTGTGTTGGTCTTGCCATTAAGATCACTACAAGTGAGTTTGTATGGGTTTTTAATCAGACTTGGTATAACGCTTTTTACGTCGATTAGGTCAAACTAGCCAAGTAAACAATCAAACAACTCAGCAGCAGCGAAAAATAACTATCAAATCATTGGTTTTCACGCAACAGCTGTCAATCGTCGACTGAACATTGTAAATACCGCAAGGTAGGGCTGTGGACTGCTGTTTTTAGTGATTGTATAAAATACGACTAACTTGCGCTCGATGAGCTTGCCAGGCTTTCTGGCGAATAGTGGGCTCAGGGGGATATTGCTTATGACGAATTACATATTTAGGAACAAATACTAAATCTTGGATATCTGTTGACTTGTTGTATTGATAGTCGAGCCCAAGGCTATTTCTTGTAAATTGCATAGGCTCGAAAAAATTTTTCGTGGGTTTCACAACAACATAATAACCTGAACCATTACTAAAATTAGGACAATCTAGCGACTGCCCACCAGAGAATAATGAGCAAAAAAGGTAATAAACCAAACACTATTCCTTTGCAAAAATCTTCTATAAACTGAATGAAATTAGACATATCGAATAATGATTAATGAAAAATCCCCTTGCCTTATACTCAAGAGGATTTGTGCATTTATTTTTTTTCATAAGTACCAAGGCAGCATTAAATATACCTAATGAGTAGATGTAACTACTATATTATGATGAGCAAGTGGCTCTTACTTGTATTACTTGCTGCTACTTAGTTGTTTACTACTTAACACAAAAAGAGAACGATTTATTTGTTTAATTGCTCAACAAAGCAAATTCTTTGGCAAAATAGGTCAAAATTACATCAGCTCCAGCACGTTTAATGCTCAACAAACATTCTTGCATTGCCTGCGTACCATCCAGCCAGCCCTGTTGGTCGGCAGCCTTGATCATGGCATATTCGCCGCTTACGTTATAAGCAGCTATAGGTAAGTCAAAATCTTGCTTTAAAGTTCTAATGACATCCAGGTAAGGCAAGGCTGGTTTTACCATCAAGAAATCAGCTCCTTCCGATTCGTCCAGTTCTGCTTCTATCAGTGCTTCCCGGCGATTGGCAGGGTCCATTTGGTAAGTTTTCTTATCGCCAAACTTAGGAGCCGAATCCAGGGCATCGCGGAAAGGACCATAAAAAGCGCTGGCATATTTGGCGGTGTATGCCATAATAGACACGTCTTCAAAACCCTCATCATCCAATGCCTCTCTTATAAACTCAACCCTGCCATCCATCATGTCTGAAGGTGCCACTATATCTGCTCCAGCTTTGGCCTGAGCTACTGCCATTTCGGCCAAAACCTCCAGGGTTTCGTCATTAAGAATTTTACCCTCCTGTACTATGCCATCGTGTCCGTCAGAGCTGTAAGGGTCCATTGCCACATCGGTGATGATGCAAGCATCTTCGTAAGTAGCCTTGATATCGCTAATGGTTTGCAGGTATAAACCCTCTACATTGGTAGACTCACTTGCCATTTTGTCTTTTTTATCTTCGGGCAAACTCGGAAAAATTGCAAAAGATTTGAGCCCCAAAGCCATACATTCGCCTATTTCGGTAAGCAACAAATCGGGCGAATAGCGGTAAATACCAGGCATAGAAGCCACTTCAGCTTTTTCGCTTTCTCCTTCAATCACAAACAACGGAAAAATCAGGTCTTCCACGCTTACCCTGGTTTCTTGTACCATTTTTCGAATCACAGAGGATTTTCGGTTACGACGAGGTCTTTTGAACATAAGTATTTTTGTTTTTTTATCTACAAGTCAATGGGTAGCAAAGTTAAAACTTAAACTTTTGTTGTGAAACAATTAAGGGTTTATATAGGCTGCCTCTTTTAGTAATAAGGTTTAAGGTAAAGTACCTGTTGTGCTACTTAATCACCATACACCGGCTAATCTTACCCTTGGTTACCTCGTATACCACGGCAAGCTCTACTACATCGTTGCCCAGACGCCCGCTAATGCGTTCGTGGTCAATCACCCGGTTGCCAATAACCGAGCGATGGATAAGCTCACTATGCAGCTTAGGCGAACTTTCAAACAGTTTTTGGTATACTTCTTTTACTTTAGCTTTGCCCTTGGCCAGCACTTGGTCGCCTGGAAAGCTGAGCAAAGTAGCATCATCGCTAAAAAGTGCCATAAAAGCATCAATATCGTGCTTGTTATAAGCGTCGAGTTGTTGTTGTACCACTTGGGCGGCGTTGGTTGTCATAGGGGTATTGTTGTTTGATTCTGTAGAGTTGCATCCTGCCAACAGTAGCAAACCTAAAAGTAAAAAGAATGATTGATTTAACATAAGTGTCTGAAGTTTTGTTGTGACAACTTACCAACAAAAGAGAATGTTTAACAAGGGGACATTCTTCTCCCAAAAACCCTCTTAACAGCGGGTTTTGCCCTACCAACTCCACTGATATACCTGCCAACTGTTTTAGGCGTTTAACCCAATACATTGGTCTAATATACAGTAAGTTAGTATTCAACTAAACTTACAAATAGTTACATTTGGGTCAAGGTTTCCAAACCTGTATAACCATCCATATAAAAGTTAAAAATTACTTAAAATTACCTGCACCACAGCAATTGGGTAAATTATCTGTTAAATTAAAAAAAGTAAAGGCAGGCTTGTGGTGCATACACCTGGTAGTAAGTCGTCTCTATACAACCATCAAACCTCTGTTTTAACAAAATAACTTATGCAAAAACTTTCTTACTTTATTTGTCTATTGGCATTGAGCATTCCCTCTTTTGCCACCGATCTGACCGAAAACTTTATAAAAGGTACACCCAAAATAAGTTCTATGAGTCAGCTTGCTTTTGGGCCTCAGGGTATATTATTTATTGGCGACTCAAAATCGGCTACTTTGTTTGCCATTGCCTTGGATGACAAAACCGCACCGGTTAAAAAAGCCTCACTCAAAATTGCCGACCTGGAAGGTAAAATCGCTGCCCTGTTGGGAGCTAAAAAAAGCGATGTAATGGTGCATGACATAGCCGTCAACCCTTTGTCAAAAAACATTTACCTGGCAGTATCAAGGGGGAGAGCCAAGGGAGACTCTTATTGGAAGTTGCCCAATGATCTGGACGATGCAACGATTTTGATTAGAATAAAAAACGGGAAAGCGTTTGAAGAGGTGTCATTGAACAACATTAAATATTCTCAGGTGACCATTCCTAACCCTATTGACAAAAAGAAAAAAAACTGGAGAGGTAAGTTTCGCCCCGATGTAATCACTGACATTGCCTATGCCAATGGGCAAGTATATGTATCGGGCTTGTCAAACGAAGAGTTTGCTTCTACTTTCCGCAAAATCCCCTTCCCTTTTAGCAACCAGGTAACCAGTAGTAGCATAGAGATTTACCATGCAGCCCATGGGCAGTATGAAACCAAGTCACCCATTAGAACTTTTTTGCCTTATAACCTCAACGGTAAGCCTCATATCCTGGCGGCATACCTTTGTACACCGCTGGTCACCATTCCGGAAGACCAACTGAAAAATGGCCAACATGTAAAAGGGCGCACTATAGCCGAATTGGGCATGGGCAATATGCCGCTTGATATGGTAGTGTACAAAAAAGATGACAAAGACTATATATTGATGGCAAACACTACCCGCAATGCAATGAAGTTTTCTATAGAAGACATAGCAAACACCAAGGTAAACCTTACCACCAAAACCCAGGTGCCTTTTGCCTCAGAGGGAGTAAAGTATATCTCATTTCCCCGTTTGTTGCAGCAACTGGCCAATTATGACGACAAAAACCTGTTGGTGGTGATGCGTATGCCCAATGGTTCGCTTGTCATGGGGCTTCAGCCTATTAAGTGGTTGTAAGACTGTCGATGGTTCAATGCTGTTTCCTTAACAAAGCCTTTAGCTTTTAGCCATTAGCTTTAGCCTAGCTCAGATGGCTCACGCGTCTGTTTTTTTTAATGCACAAAGCTTAAGGAAACAGCATTGGTCGATTGTCGATAGTATTGGTGCCTTGGCTGTCTAAGTTTTCGTTAACGCTTTTTTATATCACTTTGAACTGTTGGCAACCCAACACTTATGTCCAGTTAGGTACCTTCAAATCTCCCAGCTTTTTAGGAATGCGTACTTTGAGCTTTGTCTTTTGTTTTTTAAGCGGGTACAAATCATCAAAGGGTGTCTCAATCGTTGGATCTTTCAGCTTTTGTTCTTCCGGGGTGATCGCCTTATTGATATAAATGCCATTTTTGAGTTGGCGTAAAGTGGTGATTTTCTTTTTGAGTTTTTTCTCCAATGCATCCAATCCCTTCTGATAACTGCCGTTTACATAGCTTAGGGCGTAGTGCTCGGTGGCTCCTATCACTTTGTCCCCTTCGTCAAACTTACCGTTTTTGTTGTGATCGGCAAAAGCTACCAGAAAACCAATAGACATTCTAAAGCGTCGCGTTACCAGACAACTTCTGGTAAGTGGAGGTTCAGTAATTGTAAAACTATACTTGCCATTTTTTTTCACCTTTCCCACATTTGCCGACATATTCCAGGTTCTTTGCTCTCCTTTTTCCTTTAGGTTCAAGTCGTCGTGGTGCCATAGCACCCCTACCAATAGGTGAGCATAGTTTTTTAGCTCTTTTTCATCTACAATACTGCCCTTCAGGTGTACCCGAAACTTTTGCTTAAGTATTTGTGCATTGCCCTGGAGGTATACGCCCCCAAAACATAAGGCAAAAAACAGTAAAAAACGTGTTTTCGTCATCGTATGTAAGTTTATAAGTTATAATGTATAGGGCAATAAGTACCAAGGCAGCATTAAACACACCTAATGAGTAGGTGTAACTACCATAGAGCAAGTTGTTCTTACTTATAGCTAATTACTTGCTGCTACTTGGTTACAGTCGTTTTTTCAAAAACTTCAAAGTCTTCTTGTAAGCATCTTTTGCTGCCTTTTTTTCATAACGGGGGCTGCTTGGGTTGGCAAAAGCGTGAGCTGCATCATATTGATGAATACGCACACTCTTGTCGATACTCTTCATCTTGGTTTCAAAAGTATTCACTATTTTTGGGGTAATCCA
Organism: Microscilla marina ATCC 23134; assembly: GCF_000169175.1. Lineage (NCBI taxonomy): Bacteria > Pseudomonadati > Bacteroidota > Cytophagia > Cytophagales > Microscillaceae > Microscilla > Microscilla marina. The sequence goes on along the minus strand of NZ_AAWS01000081.1, from coordinate 2,938 downwards.
ACGGTCTTTTTTGGCAAAAATGCCCAATACATCTGTTTTGAGTAGTTTCAAACGTGCTACATTTTTTTCGGGCATACCATAGTACATTACACAAGCTGCCGCCTGTTTGCCTGCCAAAATAGATGCCTGCAGCGACCAACCTCCACCAAAACACCAGCCAATAGTGCCTATCTTTGCCTTATTGCCAGTAGCCTTGTTAGCCATTGCCAAAGCTCCTTTAATGATTGCCTCGGCACGGGCGGTTTGTGTATTACGCATATACTTACCTGCGTCTTTGCGGGTAGTCGCTACCTTGCCATCATACAAGTCTAGTGCTACTACATTTACCCCTTGTTTTTTCAGGTCTTTGAACAGTTGATCTGCTTCTTTTTTCACATTTTTGTTAAGTCCCCACCATTCGTGTATCACCAACAAATAACGCGGGCTTTTGCCGGATGCCATATTTACATAAGCTTTAGATTTTTTGCCATCGGTAGTGGCAAACTCTATCATCTTGCCCTCAGGCATATAGCCTTGCCAGGCAATGGGCATTTCGTGGCTTGCCACAAACGATGGGTCATAGGTGAGGTCAGCAAATTCTTCAATGGCAGCATAAGCGGCGTCACTTTCGTTGGAATGACAGCAAGTAAACTTGTTTTTGGGCGCCTCTGCCGGGCGAATATTGATAAGTGTAAACGCGGTAACTGTAGCAAGAATGCCCGTGACCAATAATACTTTTACTAGTTTGGTGTACTGTTGCATTGGCTTAAAATTAACGTTGAGTGGTTAAGTAATACAATGATTTTGCTTTTGGAATCTTACAATATAATCATTTTGCCCCGTTTGAGTGTGTTCCTGAAAAATTATCAATCAAAAAAGGCATACAAACACATTTGGTGCACCTTGCTTTGTATTTTTAATAGTAATTGTTTGATTAGCCGTTTACATTTACTTGTTCATGAAGCAAGACTACACACTGCTTATCACAGGCTAAAAAGGCCTTCTGCGTTCGCGTTTTTTCTTGGGAATAGCCCCTTTGAAATTTTTAAATTTATAGCTAAAAGTTGCCATGACATATTGCTGCAACACATTGGTTTGGGTGCTTTGAATAGACGCATCACTTACCACACGTTGCAAACTGTTGTTTTGCCCCAATACATCAAACACTGTAATCCTTATTTCTCCCTGTCGTTTCTTAAATAGTTTTTTACCTACGCTCATAGACCACAGCCAAAAATCCTGGTTGAAACCATCTGCCAAACCATTGTAAAACTGGTGGTTGATGTCTGAGTGAAACACCCAACCTTTCAGAAAAATAAGGTGGAGTCTGAAAGCTGTATTTTGGTTAAAAAACGCATTATTTGCTGCGGTGTTGAGGCTATTGATTACCCAGTTGTACGACGACCGTGAACTCAAGGTAAAATCTACATTTTGGCTAATATTACTACTCAAAGTCAGGTTTATCCCACCTGTATAATTGTTCGATAAATTGTTTTGCTCGTTTACCAAGCCTGGCGTACGGGTAAGCATGGCATTGGGCGAAATACTCAAATTACTTTTGATAAAGTTGAGCGGAAAACCATAAGTAACAAAAGTACGCAAACGGTAGTAGCCATCCAGGTTTACCGACTGAGTAAGCTGAGAACCTCTTTGTACCAAATAATCGTTCACCATCGTGTCTTGCTGGGCTATCAGTGTGTTTTGCCCTATGTAATTGTTGGTATATTCGGCACTCACCAAAGCAAAGAAAATACTGGCTTTGTCAGCGTTGGTAAATCTAAAGCGCGCAAACAGACGATGGGTCAGGGCTTGTTTTAGCTCAGGGTTGCCCGTTTCCAGCTGCACCGGGTTGCTATTGTCTATGACGTTTTGTAATTGCTCTACAGTAGGTGTGGTGGTATTGGTTCGATAAAACACCCGCAGGTTTTTACTTTTACTAAAGCGATAGCTATACATAGCCATGGGCAATATATTTACAAAGTTGCGTTGAACCTGAAACTCACCTGGCAACACTTGCTTGCTGGTAAGTTCAGCATTTTGGTAGGTCAGCCGTACCATCATGCGTTGTCGTTTGGGGCGAGTCATAAAACCCAGGGTAGTTTTGTGCGCAAAATAGTTGTTTTCATTGGTGTTTGACAACGGCACATTCAAGCTATTGTATTGTTGGTCGGTTTCTACAAAATCAAAAGTCCTTTTATCAGACGTACCCGTTTGCGACTCTATGCCATAAGTAAACATAGCCATGCTTCTAAAAGCCACAGGTTCGGTATAAGTGACATTTGCCGACAGTGTACTATTATTGACCAACAGGTCAGAAAACTGGTTAAGATTGTCGGTTTCAGTCTCGTTGTCATCAAAATAATTATTGAGCGAGTTTAAATAACTTTCACCCTGGTTTTGATTATAGGTATTGTTTACCCGCACCGATAGGGTACGTCTTCGGGTAGCAAAACGATGGCGAATAAGTAAAAAGTTAGTGAGGCTTATCCCAGTAAGGGCAGACTCAAAATTGTTGTTAAAATTATTTAGTTCAGTACTATTTAAGGTGGTTTGTCCGAGCTCTGCACTATTGCCATTGTTTTGCTGCATACTCAGGCGGGGCGACCATACTATAGAGGTATGGCGGTTAAATTTATAACGTAAACGCATATTGAGCCTGTGGTTGGTGTTTATACTATTAGCAATGCCGTTTTCGTCGTATACTTGCCCTTGAGTATTGCCCAACAAATACTCTTCACTGGTCAATTGTTGCGAAAGATTGTCAGTGCGATTAAAAAAGTAGTTAGCCGATACATCCAGTTGACCATTCAGCAACTTGTCTGCATAGTTTACCCCAAAAGCGTGAGTTTGGACCACCCCATCTTGCTCGTTTACCAAAAAATCGTTGACACTGGTACCCCCTCGGCTGCCTCCCCTTCGTCGCCCACGTCGTCCGCCACCTGCACTTGCCACCCCTACC
>NZ_AAWS01000080.1 GCF_000169175.1 Microscilla marina ATCC 23134 | reverse complement strand
TTGCGCATTCGGAGCCCAACCATTGAGCAATAAAGCCATATAACCATCAAAATAAGTAGATCTGCGTAAATTCAGTAACTTACATAACGCTGCCGTCAGTCAACCATTTATAAAGTAACAAAAAACCATCACTAAAGAGGCATTACTCAAAGCCCAATGATCTCTTTAACAAAATCTATCCTTTCAAACGTTCAAAGACTGAGATTGTTTTTCGTTCTATCGTATCAAAAGGCAACTTTTCTTTGGCAATGTACACAAATGCTATATACGCAATTTTATAACTTCCTGCTTCATCGTGCAGCAAGTGTTTGTTGAGGCGGTAGGCTTCTTTGAGCAAACGCTTGATGGCATTACGGTCTACGGCTCGTTTGAAGGTGCGTTTGGGTACAGTAAAAAGTACTTGGGGAGGAGTGTTTGAAGGGGTGGGGTGTAAAATATACTTGACCTTGATTGGATACACAAAGGCGTCTTTGCCTTTGGGAAAAAGAGACTGAATAATTTTTTTACTTTTAAGGCGCTCAGTTACGGGGAATCCAAATTTCATGGTGGGTGGGTCATAAAAAAAGAAGTTAAACCATCTGAGTGTTTGACAACAAACCAAAGGAGAAGAGTGTGGCTTGTAATGAACAGTTAGATAATTTAACTCCTTAGAAAATAAGATAAAAGTACATGGACTAAGAAAGATTAACGTTTAGTCTTCTTAACCACTCTCTTACCTCCTTTTAATAGAATTACGCTGTCGTTATGAGAAATACGACGCTCACCTTTATGGCGTCCCTCAGAAGATACGCTCAACTTCTTTCTACCTTTAGCTCTGCGACGTGATAATGTCTTCTGTCCATTCACGTCTTCCATGCGCGATCTAAAACCGTGCTTGTTTCTTCTTCTTCTATTTGAAGGTTGGAATGTTCTTTTCATTTTTCTAAACTACGTTCTTAATTTAAGGGTTGCAAATATAGTTGGTTATTTTTTGAACAGCAAACTTAGCCTTAATTTTGCCTCTAAAAATTTGCTCTTTGTAGGTTTTCTTTAAAAAAGAAAGAACAAAATCTATGGAAAACGCAAAAAACAAAGATATTTGACTCGAAATGCCTGACGTTTTTTTGAAAAAACTATTTTTTTGACTTTTGTTTTTTGCCATAAAGCATTTTCAACTCATTAACTTACCCCAAAGGTAAAAAATTAAGATTAATTGAATAATTGAACTGAGTATTGTAAACTAAACCCACATTGTAAAGTGCTAGAATTGAACACCATGGAAAATTTAAGGGTAAACCACATAAGACAAATCAATCGGTTTGTAGAGCACGCCTACCTAAATGACAACGACAAAAAATGGCAGTTTTTCTTTAGGTCTTATTTCAACCAATTGTATACCGAAATTCAGGGCATTTACCAAGATTGGTTTCCCCTTGCCAAGCATTACAACGACTATGAAATTACTGAGTATATTTTTCAGGGTAAACTAGAACGTAAAGAACTAAAAACCTGGATCAAATATGAATTGTGCGCTTTAATAAATATCATACACCAACTCAAAGCACAAATGGACGAGAATTATACAACACTCCCTGCCAAAGAACAAAACCAAAGCCAGGAACAACTACAGGAATTGCTTTACGAGTTTACGCTTTTTTTTGAGTTTGCCTACAATGTGGTGGTAGAGCGTGCCAATAAGTTTTTTGGGCAAGGCAAGAAATCGGTGCTCGACGCCCGCGAAGTACACACTACCCACGAGCTGCACCTGCGCGAAAAATCTTCAAAGAGGGAAAGCATCGGGGAGCTTAACCCTCGGTCGGCTCAGGTAATACTGCTGCGCGAATCGATGAAAAAGTGGGTCAAAGATGTGTTTGGGATCAATTATATCACTGACTTGCAAGGCAATGTGGTAAAGCTGGAACCTGAGCTGTTGTTTGACCTGATAGACTCAGACAAACAAAATAACGAGTTTCCAGTAGACAAAAAGTTTATTAAACGCATTTATCATTGGACTACTCCCGACCTACAAGCCCGTATTCTTGCCTATACCTGGGAGATAGAGTGGGCAAAAAAAATCTTAAAACCCTTGTACAACCCTCGCAATATTCGAATCAAGCTTGACTTTTATGACAATATTCAACAGTTGTTGCGCAAAACTTTGCAACGCGACGATATTTTATTACACCGCATTCATAGACCAGAGGCCATTATTGTAGGATAGGCTTTAGCCATAAGCAATAATGCACCTAACTTAAGTAAAAAAAGGTGGCTGTTCCAGACAACCACCCACCTTTATTGTTCTCATACAGCCTTTATGTTGTAGCATCAGAACGCAACCAAGCCAAGGCAGGGTCTCGGTCTTGAAACTGCCGCATATTAGACGAAGTCTCGTCTCTTTGCTCTAACACTCCAGTAGATATTTTATCAACGGTGAGTTCCATAAACAAACTTTCGGGCATTATAACAGCCGTTTTTATAACGTTACCAGCATACCCTCTTCTCACCATTTCGTCTATAGTCCATTGTTGATCATCTGGGGCAATCATTCTTTGTTTGCGGCTGTCGAAACACCAACTTTGGACTTTTTTTTCTACCGTCAAATCATAAAATTTCATGAGAGTATTCTTAAACCCATCTCCTTTTACAAATTTGTTCCAAGTAAGCATAAGAATCGACGAATTCTCGTCGAACTCCATCAATGCATACTCGTTTTGATAGCATACTTGCATATTTACTTCCTTTTTTTGATAAATTATTGAACCTGAAATAAGTTTTAACGGCTTACATAGTGAGGCAGATTAACGAAGTGCTTATTTTTTTTGTAACAAAAAAGTTAAAATTCTGGGAATATTTTTGCGATCGTCATTGTCAAAGTGTTCTTCAAATTCTACAATATCTAACTGATGTAGCTTTGCCAACTTAAAAAAATCGGAGGTATGGTGAGTGAAACAAATCAACTCTTTAGTGCCCTCAGGCGTTTCGTAACGGGCTTTGCTCCCCATATACTGTTTAATAGAATGCAACTCACCTATATAAATATACCCTCCGGGTTTTAGTACGTGTACCGCTTTAGAAAAAATGGCTGAAATATCTTCAATGTGCTCCAACAGTAGGCTAAAAGTGATCAAGTCACAGGGTCTTTTTACAAAACTCCAGCCTTGGGTAATGTCTGCCTGTACAAAATTTACCTTCTCACTTTGGACCTTTTCCCGGGCTTTCTCCAGCATTCTCTCCGACAAGTCTACTGCTGTCAGGTGTTGGGCTTGGGTAAGCAACCAGGCCGTATTTTTGCCCGTGCCACAGCCCAGCTCCAGGCAATTGTTAAAAGTAATATCTTTGAGCGTACAACGCATTGCTATTCCTTCCATATCACGGGTATGGTTGTGATTCGTGTCATATTGGGCAGCCCAATCGTTGTAAGCATCTTTTATTTCATTGTTTTGTTGTTCCATTGTTTTGTTGTTTTTATTATTGAATGTATATATTCCAAATCAGTCAAGAGGGGGGCTGTGGCTCAGTTTGGTACTGCCTGAGAAAGTTAGTAAGCTCACCCAAAGCAACTGTGATCGTTTTGCAAACCTCTGACCATATCGTCTTATTTAATCGAGTCTCTCTAAAAAAAGTCCCCTCAAAACACGCATCATTTACCAAGCTGTTTTGAGGCATTCGTGCCAAACAATTGAAAAGACCGCAAAAGATGTCTAATATTGCAAGCGAATGTCTTTGTTCAAATTAATACAATAAAGAAGTTATACAATGGTTATAGAACCTCGAACTCGCGGATTTATCTGCTTAACGGCTCATCCCAAAGGATGTGAACAAAACGTAATCAACCAAATTAACTATATTCAATCAAAAGGTACCATAGAAGGGCCTAAAAAAGTATTGGTGATAGGTGCCTCTACCGGGTTTGGACTTGCCTCAAGAATTACTGCCGCCTTTGGCTCGAATGCTGCAACCATTGGGGTATTTTTAGAAAAGCCCGCCAACAGAGGTAAAACGGCTTCTGCCGGATGGTATAATAGTGCTGCCTTTGAAAAACAAGCCCAGGCTGCCGGACTATATGCCAAAAGTATCAATGGAGATGCTTTTTCGAAAGAAATTAAACAACAAACCCTAGACCTGATCAAAGCCGACCTCGGGCAGGTAGACCTGGTAGTGTACAGCTTGGCTTCTCCGGTGCGTACCCACCCCGAAACCGGAGTAAAGCACCGATCTTCACTTAAGCCCATTGGACAAAGCTTTGCCGATAAAACAGTCGATTTTCACACAGGAGTGGTATCTGAGGTAGCCATTGAACCTGCCAACGAAGACGACATAGCCAACACCGTGGCAGTAATGGGTGGCGAAGACTGGGAAATGTGGATGGACGCCTTGCAAAAAGAAAACCTCCTTGCCTCTGGCGCTACTGCTGTAGCTTACTCTTATATTGGACCTAAGCTTACCGAGCCGGTATACCGCAAAGGGACTATAGGGCGCGCCAAAGATCACCTCGAAGCCACTGCTTTTACCATTGCCGACAAACTCAAAGCCATTGATGGCAAAGCGTATGTATCGGTTAATAAAGCTTTGGTAACTCAGGCAAGTTCGGCTATTCCGGTCATTCCTTTGTATATCTCTTTATTGTACAAAATTATGAAAGCCGAAAACATTCACGAAGGCTGCATAGAACAAATGCACCGTTTGTTTAAAGACCGCCTGTATAACAACAAAACTGCCACAGATGCGCAAGGACGTATCAGGGTTGACGACTGGGAAATGCGTGAAGATGTGCAGGCTCAAGTAGCCGAATTATGGACAAAGGTTACCACCGAAACTTTGCCAGCGTTGGGCGACCTGAAAGGTTATGCCGATGATTTTTTTAACTTGTTTGGGTTTAGAATAGAGGGTGTAAATTACGAAGAAGACCTGAACGAAGTAGTAGAGATTCCTGGCTTGCAATCAGTGATACCTTCAAACTAGGTCACGAAGCTTTTTTTAGGGGTTTGGCTTTGCTAAACCCCAATACTAATATCCAGCAGCAAGTGCCCTAAAACCTGCATAAAATAAGAACTTTATGGATAACAATAACGTATTGCAACGTATTCGCTATATTTTCGATTTTAGCGATGACAAAATGATTCGTATTTTTGGACAAGCCGACCTTGAGGTAACCAGGGCTGAAGTAAGCAACTGGCTAAAAAAAGAGGAAGATCCTGACTATGCTATGCTCAACGACAAGCTATTGGCTACTTTTCTCAATGGTTTGATCAACGACAAGCGAGGGAAGAAAGAAGGAGAACAACCTAAACCAGAGAAGCGGCTGACCAATAACCTGATTTTGCGCAAGCTAAAAATAGCTCTTGAACTCAAAAGTGAAGACCTGTTGGAAATGTTAGAGTTGGCAGGGTTCAAACTAAGTAAACATGAGTTGAGCGCGTTTTTTCGCAAACCCGAACAAAGACAGTATCGGGTATGCAAAGATCAGGTATTGCGTAACCTGCTAAAAGGCATGCAACTAAAGTACCGCCCCGAACCGAACGAAAGCAAAACAGAAGAAGCTTCGTGAGCAGACTATAAAACACAGGAGGGAGCCTTAATGCCCCTCTCCTGTCCATCACTATTTTCTTAGAGGAATCGTGACCGTTTGCAATACCTTATTTTGTCGTCCTTTGATATGCCCCACTACCTTGGGTGACTCACCAAAATAAAACTCAAATACACCAAAGTTCAGTGCAATCATCAATTCACCTTCGCGGTACCTGTTTTTTTCGGTTGCCTTCCGTCTCCAGGTGTGGGTAAGCCCACTAGAAGTGATTTCGTATAAAGGATAACTGAGGTTGCTGGCTTCATATTTAGACACTTCGGCAATGTGGCGATCACCACTAATGAGCACCACATTTTTTACTTTAGTTTTGGCTACCAGATCAAAAAAACGCTGGCGTTCTTTCGGAAAATTTGCCCATTTCTCAAAACGATGCTCATCAGGTATAAACTGAATACTACTGCCAATGATATTTACATCTGCCAAACTGTTATTCAATTCGTTTTCAAGCCATTGCCATTGGGTTTTGCCTAGCATAGTGCCAGTAGTGTTTACCTGATATACTCCATTTACTCGTTTGAGGGTGCCACGAAAGTAACGGGTGTCGAGCAAAATCACTTTTACAGTATGCCCGCCTTTGGTCATTGTATAGCTATTATATACTCCCTCTTGTTGGCGTATTGGTGAGTTGGCGGGGTATTTCAAAAAATCCAGCATCAACTGTTGGCTTTCTTTTTTCTTTGGAAACTCCTCTCCCCCATCATTTATTCCATAGTCGTGGTCGTCCCAGATGCCTATTACTTTTACCTGCTCAATCAGCTTTTTATACCCTTGGTTGCGCAACTGTTGGTCGTACTTCGACTTCATCAATTCCATATTTTGGGTATCGCCATAAATATTGTCGCCCAACCATACCCACAATGCAGGATTATTTTGGGCAATGTCTTTCCAAAGCGGTTGTGCCATATATTGCTTGTTGCAAGAGCCAAAAGCAATGACCAGATCAGCTTTTTGTTGGTTGGAAGAAGACTGGTTTGATGCAGGCGTTTTTAACGCTTCTTTTTGGGCGCAAGCCTGAGTCAATGCTCCCAGAGTGATTGTTAGCAGTACAATTAATCTTTGTATCTTTTTCATTTAAACTACCATCTTTTGTGAGCAACAAAAGTAGACACAAGCAGCCATAAACCTTAAGCAGATCAGTAAATTAATTATGAAGTTATCGCGAACCAAATCCTTATTATAGCCTTTCTGCCCACTGATTTCCTCGCAAAAAAATGAGGTGACTACAACTATCCGCCATTTTCACGATTTGCCAGAAACCACAACCGAGCTTTTCGCGAGCTCAACGTAGTTAATTCACCCAAATGAATGCCAGGCTTACAACGCCCTAAGCAAGTGATAGCAGATGTAGTTTTGAGCCTTATGAATTAAAACACTCCGCCATAATAAAAAAAACTCATGGCTAAGAGGTAGAAAGATTGCCAAAAGAAAGTTACTTTGCCTGCTTGTTTTAATTACGCTGACCATGAATTATCAAACAATTTTAGACGAGATTCAACAAACCACCAAAGGACAAGCTTTTGGAGGAGAGGTAGCCTCTTATATTCCCGAATTGGCCAAGGTAGACCCACATAAGTTTGGCATGCATTTGTGCTCTTTGGAAGGAGGGCAATATGGCGTAGGTGATAGTGAAGAGAAGTTTTCTATTCAAAGTATTGTCAAAGTGCTCTCGTTGGTGTTTGCCATTGCCAAAATCAACTATACCAATGAGGTAATCTGGAGCCGGGTACAAGTAGAGCCTTCTGGCAATCCGTTCAATTCGTTGGTGCAAATAGAATACGAACGAGGTATTCCCCGTAACCCTTTTATCAATGCAGGAGCATTGGTCATTGCCGATATACTGGTAAGCCATTGCGACGACCCCAAGGCCGAATTTATTGAATTTATACGTACCCTTGCCCACAATGCCAATATACACTATAACGATACTGTGGCAGCGTCTGAGCAAAAGACTGGCTACAGAAACCGGGCAGTAATTAACCTGATGAAATCGTTTGGCAATATTAAAAACAAAGTAGACGATGTACTTAGTTTTTATTACTATACTTGTTCGCTTATGATGACTTGCCGAGAACTTGCCCAAACTTTTTTGTTTTTGACCAATCAAGGCATTACCCTGCCGGGGAAAGAGGTAATACTCACAAAATCACAGTCTAAACGCATCAATGCTTTGATGCAAACCTGTGGTTTTTATGACGAAGCCGGCGAGTTTTCGTTTAGGGTGGGATTGCCCGGCAAAAGTGGCGTGGGTGGTGGCATAGTGGCAGTACATCCGGGCAGCTACAGTGTGGCAGTATGGAGCCCCCCGCTTAACGCCAAAGGTAACTCTGCCAAAGGAATGAAAGCCCTTGAAATGTTGACTACCAAAACGGGACTATCTATTTTTTGATTTTTGACTACTCTCTTAATATTATTCACTATGGACAAGTTTACCCAAAAGCTCAGCCAATGGTCTTACCAGCGTCAGGGGCTGTTACGCCCCGATCGCAGTCTTATAGAAGCCCTCCACAAGGTGGTGGCGGTATACAGCGCTCACCCATCGGGTCCTTTATCGCTTTGGGCAAGGGTAGCGCATTTTGACAAGCAAGAGTTTATCAACCTCGACCAACATCAGTTAGCAGTTCGTTTGCCTGCCATGCGTTTGTCGAACCACCAAATGCCTGCTGCTACTGCTCCTTATCTAATAGCGGCCACCTTGCCCGCCAAAAGCAGCAACGCCTGGGCAAAACGCTACGCCCAACGAGGGCTTGCCGATGCTGACTACCAACAGTGGAAACTAGAGATACTCAAGCTCACTACTGCTCCACAAACTGCTAAAAAGCTAAAATCTCAAATCACATTTGATGCCGACCAACTTAAATTTGTGCTCAATCGTTTGTCATACGAGGGCGATTTGCTACGTATTGGCAGCCAAAGCCTGCGCTCAAACATTATTGCGTATGTAGCCACCACCCACTGGATGAACTGGTCGGAGGATCACCTGACCCGACTGACTCAGACAGCAGGACTACAATGGCTCGCCAAAGCATACTTCAGCGCGTTTGCCCCAGCCAGGGTCAAAGATTTTCAATGGTGGGCAGGCATCAACGCAGGACAAGCGCAAACAGCAATCAAGACTTTAGACGCAATACAGTTGCCCAACGACTACCTGATACTTGCTGAAGACGCTCAAACTTTTGAGCATTTTGAGCCAACACTATTTGCCCAAAACACCGTGGCAGTACTGCCACAGTGGGACAGCTACTTGATGGGCTATGCACCTGACGGCAGGGCACGCCTGGTAGCCGACGAGCACTTGGCTAAAGTATATGGTAAGCTGGGCGCTACCGGAGGCAATGCCTTGGGAACACTATTGGTCAATGGTGAAGTGAAGGGTATATGGAAACACAAGTTTAAAGGTACCCAAGTACAATTTGAGTCCCAATTTTTTGACAAGCCAACCGCCCAGGTCACTCAAGCGGTACACGCACAACTCAATGAAATTGGTGCCTTGATGGAAGCAAATAAAATAACCATTACATAAACCAACTACTCTACCCAGCTTTTTTTGCACTGTTCCCAGGCTCTGTGATGGGGCGATTTAGCTTTGCTGAGCACCGATATTCATCGGCATCTAAGGACTCGTAAACTCGGTTGTGAAAACACAAACCGAGGCGAAAAAATAGTAGGGTAGCGTATAAATCAACTTATTATTATGGGAAAAATGTTTGAACAAATCCAGGAAGCTCACATGGATTTTATTGCCCAACAAAAAATGTTTTTTGTCGCTACCGCCGGAGACGATACTTCGGTAAACCTATCGCCCAAAGGCATGGACTCGTTTAAGGTGGTTGATACCCAAAAGGTAGTATGGCTCAATCTGACCGGAAGCGGCAACGAAACAGCAGCACATTTGCTAGAAAACAACCGAATGACGATTATGTTTTGTGCCTTTGAAGGCAACCCGCTCATCTTGAGGTTGTATGGCACAGCCAAGGCATTGTATAAGGGAGATGAAAAGTGGAATAATTATATAAAAATATTTGGAAATCCTATGGGTGCAAGGCAAATTTTTGAAGTTGCTATTCAAAGGGTGCAAACTTCTTGTGGGTTTGGGGTACCTTTGTACCAATATGACCAACAACGCACCTTACTGCCTCAATGGGCAGAAAAAAAAGGGCCAGATGGAATCAACGAGTACTGGGAAAAGAAAAACATGCAAACCATAGATGGAAAGCCTACCGGAATGAAAACATAAAGTTCAATATATTAAACTTTAAGTGTAATAATTTTATCAAAAAAAGCAGGTTTTGTTTAAAAACCTACTTTTTTGATAAATATAGCACATCAAATACTTGCCAACTCTACCGCAAGCTCTGCCCCCAAACGGGCATTATGGTAAACCAACTGCTGGTTTGCCTCCAGGCTTTCGCCTTGAGTGAGCTCTTTGATCCTACTTAACAAAAATGGAGTAACTGCCTTGCCTCTAATATTTTGCCGGGCAGCATCTTGCAAAGCATCTTTGGTTACTTCTTCGAGCTGTTGGTGATCAATTTCATACTTTGGAGGAATAGGATTGGCAATGATCATACCTCCCTCAAGCCCTAAATCCCACTTGGTTTTTAGTGCTTTGGCCAACAGTTCTACATTTTCTACACGATCTATTCTGTAACTGCTTTTGGCACTATAAAAAGCAGGAAACTCGGCAGTTTGAAACCCCACTACAGGTACTCCTTGGGTTTCGAGATACTCAAGGGTGAGCCCCAGGTCAAGTATAGATTTAGCCCCGGCACATACCACAGCTACATTGGTTTTCGCCAATTCGGTCAAATCTGCCGATATATCCAAGGTATTTTCTCCATTGCGGTGTACACCACCAATACCCCCGGTGACAAAAACCCGAATGCCTACCCAAGAGGCAGCCAACATAGTAGCCGCCACCGTAGTGGCTCCATGCTGTTTACGGGCAATCACCAGGGGCAAGTCCCGGCGACTCACTTTGATTACATTCACTTTCTCTGAAGCAATCAGCTCCAGATCGTCGGTATCTAATCCTATTTTTACTTTCCCATCAATGATGGCAATTGTTGCGGGCACTGCACCTGCTTCTCTGATAACTTTTTCGAGCTGCCAGGCAGTTTGCTTATTTTCTGGATAGGGTAGCCCGTGGGCTATAATGGTAGACTCAAGCGCCACTACAGGTTGTTTGGTTTCCAGGGCTTCTGCCACTTCAGGGTGAATCAAAAGGTGTTCTTCCATGGGAGTATTATATAAACAAAAAATTTAAAAATAGCTTAGTAAAACAAAAAGCAAGTTACTTTTTTAGTCAAAAATAACCATCTTTGAGTACTAGTACTCTAATTTTTTACCTGTGCTCCCTTACTATTTTTCACCTTGCCTACTTTAAGTTTATCCTCAAAAGCGGGAGACCTTGGCAGAGCAGCCCACTAAAAATAATTATTCGAAGAAAACCCTTACCAGGTAATTTTTCTTGAAATCTTTACAAAAAAAACCTTTATCAAGCAAATAAATAACCTAAAATAACATCAAGAATAGCGTCTTTTATACCCAAAGGGGTTAGTTTTTCTTTAAAAACAGTTAAAAAACTTACAACTTCAAAAAAAAAATGAGCAATAAAAGAATATTAATTCTGTAAAAGAACGGCAATAAAGGAGAGAATACAGAAGGGAGAGAAAAATAGGGGCAAAAAAAAATCGGTGTAGAATAAACTACACCGATTTAATAGTTTGAGTGTGTGTGTAATTACATCCCAAAAGGATTACCACCTACTGGCTTTCCGCCTGGTAATACGTTACCATTGTCACCTTGAAGGTTTACAGTAGTAGACATTACTTTACGGCCACCTTTAACAGTAGATAGTTGATCAGCAGATAAGTGATTGCCCTTGGCAAGCTTATCTAACGATAATATAGCCTTTGTTCTCATTATGATTTTGGGTTAATGTAAGTAATAATATATATCAACAAAAGTATAGTACAATGTTCGGTAGTTAAAACGTTTCTTGTATTTTTTCTTACATATACTATTCTCTTCCAATATTATTGTTTTAAGTCTTTTAATATTTTTACGACACCTTTTACCAAACACTTTATCAAACAGGTCATGTGGTAGTTTCTTCATAACCAATTTATTTGATATTGGAGTGTGGTCACCGCTTTTTGTTAGGAAATGAGGAGCATTGAGCAATATATATTGCACATATTCAAGGTAGACTTATACATATTCAAAGAATTTTATTTTATCTTTCAGAAGAAAAAAATTCCTTTGATGAACGTTTCATTAAAATTTAGTAAAAAAGACTCATTTATACCATGATCAGATTAGCTAAGAAAGAAGATTTAGGCGCAATCAATGAGATTTATAATTATGAGGTAGCCCATTCTATTTATAATGTAGATACTCGCCCGGTTACTCAGGAAGAACGCTTGCTGTGGTACGAAAACCACCCCAAAAACGAACTGCCTATATTGGTAAAAGAGGTCAAAGGAGAAACCATTGCCTGGGCTTCGTTGAGCCAATGGACTACCCATGGGGGCTATAGTAAAACAGCTGAAGTAGCTATTTTTGTGGCAAGAAACGTGCACCGTCAAGGCTTGGGCAAAGAGCTGCTCAGAAACTTAATAGAAAAGGCCGAAACGTTGGAATACAAATCGCTTGTATCGCGTATTGTTGCAGGTAACACCCCCAGCATTAAGCTACACCAACTATTTGGCTTTAAGTATGTAGGAGTTATGCGTAGAATTGCCTGCAAGCTCGACCAATGGGTAGACGTACAGATTTGGCAAAAAGACTTGTTTATATAAGGTTGAAAAAGCAAAACATAGTAGCTGATATAGGATAATACAGAAAAATTATTCGTTCATCGGCCACTATGTTTGCTCGCTTATGTTTACCTGCTCAAACCTATTTAGGTTTTTTCTTTCTACACTCACAACCATCACACTCGCAACAGTCTAAGTTGCAGCAATCTGAATCACAGCAGTTGCAACCACTGCAATTGCAACAGTGACAGTCACAACCATCGCAGTCACAATCACAGTCATTTTTTACAACGATCACCTCCTCCCCTTCAAATAAAAATTGATTGCCGATAAAGTCCGGTTTAGCATTTTTCACCTGGAGTTCCATTCTCCGCAAAGAAGCATTGAGTGCCTCAGAAAAATTTGAATGAATGACTTGTTCGCTCAATAACTGGGTTATTAAATCTCTTACTTTGAGCTTTTCCCGGTTAAACTGTTGGCGAAGGGTATAGTAAGCCTCATCCCAACCAATTTGTTGATGCTTGACTGATGAAATAATAGGGTTGTATTGATTTTTTGCAATATCTTTGGCAAGATCTAACAAGTGATCGGTAAGTAAAATTAAAATACCACTGTGGTAAAACAATTGAGCAATGCGTTCCAGTTGATGGGGTGCTATGCTGGCGTGTGCTCCTATGGCAAGGGTAATCTGACGGGAAAGCTCACCCGACTGTTGGCATAGTTGCTCAAAGTGGGGGCTGTGGGTTTGGGTCAGCTTTAAGTAATGTTGAATAGTTTGCTGAAAGTCAAGAGAGAGGTGGTCTAACAAAGGGGACGTTTTTTTATGCAGATGCCTACGCAACAAACCTTTAAAAAAGTTTGGCTGATCATACGCCCAGTCGGTTACCTTGAGCCAACCCAACAATACCGACAGTTGAGCTGCCATATCTACTGCCGGATGCAATGTAACCGGGTTCTTTTTGGTAAACCCTGTTGCCGGACAACGGGTTTGCAGGGGTTTGTCTCTGGTAGGCAGTGGCGCCTGAATGTAAGGCTGCAAAGCCAGCAAAACCAGGGTAAGTTCATTGTTGATAAAAAAAGTATAAGAAACATTGTTTTGTTTTCTTAAACTTGCACAAATGGAACAATAATAGTTCTTGTATGCTCTCTGTGATACTGAAGGCAAACCACAGGTAGTAGGTTTTAGGTGTCCTAACATAATGTAGTGTAATGATTAGGCATACGCCTTTGTTTTTGATTGGGTTTGGTGACTTATACTCACAACACAAGTCACTTGGTTATAAGTGCTCATAGGTTTGTTTTATACAAAAAACTATTTTTGTATTGTTGAGCTTACGCTAAAGATAAAAAATATTATGGATTATCAATTAAGTTTTTTGAAGGAAGAAGACTACCCTTTGTTATTTCAAACATTTCAGGATGCATTTGGCGACTATGGAGTAGATATGGACTACATGGACGAAGATATGCTGTATAATCGCTGGATTAAAAATCATGTGCAATACAGGGCTTCGGTAGGGGTTTGGGAGTTTAACCAATTGGTTGGTTTTACTATGGTTTCAACCGATGTATGGCAAGGGGTACCCTCAGCATTTAATGCCGCCACTGGCATTATAGAACGTTATCGCAACCAAGGCATTGCAGGAGAGATGATTGACTTTATCACGCCTAAACTCAAAAAAGTAGGTATCCAAAACTTATGGCTTGAAGTGTTGCAAAGCAACGAAGCTGGAGTAAAAGCTTACCAAAAATCGGGGTTTAAGATTCAGCGTAACTTTAATTGCTACACGCTGGCACATAACAAGTACCAATCGCTCACTGCTACTCACACTGCGCTCGAAATAAAAGAGATAAGTGTAGAGGACATCAAAACTTGTCGTGCCTGGTTTGCCTGGCAACCCTCTTGGGAAAACTCTACCGCAGCAGTGCAGCGTATTCCTGACAAGAAGGTAATATTGGGCGGTTTTCTGGACAACGAGCTAGTGGGCTATATTGCTTTTTACCCCGCTTTTCAGCAAATAATGCAACTGGTAGTAGTACCACTTCAACGCAAAGAAAACATAGCTCATACTTTGCTACAACACCTGGTGACACAAACTGCCCAGGAACTGGACAAAATCCACTATACCAATGTAGATGAATCGGACGAGTCCACCAATAAATTTTTGAAAAAGGCAGGGTTTGAGTTGGTGGCCAAACAGTACGAGATGGCGCTCGATCTTAACGAAAAACAGTTTTGAAACTGCACTGATATGCCGCACAAAAACCTACTACTCATTTTTACTAAAAATCCTATCAAAGGCAAGGTAAAAACCCGCCTTGCCCAAAGTGTTGGCGAAACCAAAGCCCTGGAGGTATACCAATACTTGCTACAACACACCCGCAAAGTAACCCAATGCCTTGACGCAGATAAAGCCGTTTTTTATGCCGATTTTGTAGCCTCTAATGATGAGTGGCACCACCACGATTACCAAAAGTTTGTCCAACAAGGTGATGACTTAGGCATACGTATGGGCAATGCCTTTCGGCAAGGGTTTGCGCAGGGCTACCAACACATAGTCATCATTGGCAGCGACTGTGCCCAAATTACCTCAGAAATTATTACAGAGGCTTTTGTTGCGCTCACCACCCACGATGTAGCCATAGGTCCGGCAAAAGACGGGGGGTATTATCTGTTGGGTATGAACCAACTGCATGCGGAGGTGTTTCAAAACAAAACCTGGAGCACCCCTACAGTACTTGCCCAAACCCGGCAAGACTTCGAAAATATGCAAGCCACCATATATACGTTGCCTCAATTATCGGACATAGATACAGCCGCTGATTTGCAAACTTTGCCCCCAAACGTGGTGGACTTTTAGAGAAGTGTTGTGGTTGGAGAGCTCAATGGTTAAAACCCGCCAACTATTGGGCAAAGTACCCTACAAAAGCACTTCTTCAGACGCCATGGCTGCTACTACCCCGTCCCAAAGTTTGATACGCTTGCGCAGAGCTTCCTGGGCAATATGAGAGGCTTCGTTCCATTTATCGTGATCATTGCCACAAAGTTGGTTAACCATTTGCAACGAAAGAGGGCCGTGTTCATCGCCGTCGAGCTCGATATGCCGATTGAGGTAGTACAGTAGTTTGTTGTAGACGTTACCGTGGGTGTCGTTGTGCTCAGACTGGTTTACTATTTCTACAAACATATCAGGAATCAATTCTTCCCGCCCAAATGTAAACACAGCCGCCACCAGGTGGGGTTGATTGGTAGAGATCACTTCAAAGGTAAACTGCACAAACTCTTTGACCGATGTAGGCACTTCGAGTTGGGCGAGTGCCAACTCTACCGAATAGTTATTTTTGATCAGGTTTACAAACCCTTTGATAAGGGAGGTGTTGGCTCCCACTTGCTCCATGGCATCAAGGTACATTTCAAAATGGCTTTTGGGTTCACCCGCTTCATTTACGTCACTTTCTTCGCCCCATACTATTTCGTTGATAAACCTCGCCAATGTAGCATTTTGGGCGGGCACCCAGGGGGTATGCAAACAGGTAAGCTGAAGCTGAAGTGCCTTAAGCAATGACATAAAGTCCCACACGGCAAATACATGGTGTTGCATAAATACTTGAATGTCTTTGATCGTAGCAAGCTGAGTATATAGTTGATGTTCAACCAGTTGTTTTCTCAAATCACTTGTTTCTTTTTCAATTAACTCTATACCTTTCATTTTGTGTTTTATTCTTTAGCTTCGATAAATTATACAAATGTACAGTATCAATAATAAAATGTGATACTTTTTTGTTTTATCGCATGGCTTATGTAAGTTTTTTTGCTGGAGCACAATATTGCCCTGCCAGGTTGCCTTGGCACTCTCCCACTCCTTTGCTTGTTCAGTTCACCTCCCAATTTGTTCAATTCAGGTACTTCAGAGTTTTTTTGCGCCTACCAAATTCGGTTCTTGCACCCAATATTGACATCAAAAGTTCATTATGAAGCAAGTGCTTTTGATTAGCAGTTTAGTGGTTATGAGCGTTTTTGGTTACGCTCTGTCAGGTGCCAGCAAAGTTTTGTTGGTGCCTGGCTTAATCAGTTAAACAAGCTTTTGTTAACTATAAGGTATTCTCTCTATGCCCCAAACCTGGGTAAAACTATCACCATACACCATGAAATTACTCGCAAGTATGCTTTTTTTCGGTTGGGCGGTATTTGGGCAAACATTAGGATTTGCCCAACCCAACCCACCTATAGTACTTCGTTCGGCAAGTCAAACCATACAACTTGCCCTAGAGCAAAGCCCCGACCTGCGTATTTATCGGCTCAAGCGGCAACAAGCTGCCATGGAGCACAAATTGTCGAGGAGTTTTATACTGCCTACCATTACAGGGAGCGTTGGAGCCCAAAAAAACATCCACTTACCTGTGACCCCTGTACCGGGCGAAATATTTGGGCAACCAGGGCAAACCATACAAGCACAGTTTGGCCAGCAATACAACTACAATGCGGGCATATCTATCCAGAAAAACTTTTTGGATTGGCAGGCTATAGTAAAATCGAGGGTGGCAAAGATCCAGGTTGAAATTAGCGAGGGTGAAGCAGGGGCATTCAAACAACACTTGACTGAACAGGTAGCCTTGTATTACTACACGATTTTGATTACTCAAAAAGCAGCAACCATTTATGCCCAGGATGTAAAACTTGCCGATAGTACGCTCTTGTTGATCCGGCAAAAATTTGCCCAGGGGCTAGTCAATCAATTGACGGTTAACCGGGCAAAAATACACGCCAACAACACCAGACAAAACAAACAAAATAACCAGCGATTGTTTGATCAGTGCCTTTATCAGCTCAAGCCATTGCTTGGGCTAAGCACTGATGCCTTATTGAATATTCAAGGGAAAGCCATCCCTATGCCTCCGGCTTTGCCTGCGCTTCAGGCTGACAAGGCTTTGCGGGTATACGCCCTCAAGCGCAAGCAAACCGCCATGAATGTAAAGCTACACAAAGCAAGCTTTACCCCCCGACTCTCCTTCTATAGTTACTTTGGCAAACAACAATTTAGCAATACCGATCAGGTATCGTTTGACAACAACGCCTGGAGCAACTACAGCTATGTAGGGCTTAATTTGTCGGTACCAGTGTTTACGGGACTGTCGCGGCTGAAGCAGCTCAAAATAGCCAAAATATCGCACGAAAGTGCCCAGGAGGTATGGCAGCGGGAGCAGCAAAAAACCGCCAATAAAGATCAGTGGCTATTGACCAACTACCAACACCATCGAACTTTGGCAAAGACTGCCCACAGCACTTTTAAACTTACCCAAAGCAATGTCACCCTTGCCCGGCAACAATACCGCCAGGGGTTGATTGATTTGCCTCAGTATTTTCAGGTTTTTGATGAATACCTGCAGGCTGAATCGGCTTATTTGAATGTACTCTCTAAATGTTACAGCAATTATGCAACGATCTTATCCCGAAAATAACCCTTTCAAGCAATTGACCCATTGGACGCTTGTATTTTGCTGCCTGTTGGCGGGCTGTAAACAACCCAATGTAACCTCGCCCAGGCGCACCAACATTGTAGATGCAGTGTTTGCCAGCGGGCACATTGCCAAAGACCATGAGTATTTGGTAGCCGCCAATACCGAGGGTTACATTGTCAAGTCTTTTGCCCAGGAGGGCGATAAAGTAACCGCCAATATGCCTTTGTTCCAATTGTCGAACGACGTGCAATCGGCAAGGCTGGACAATGCCTTGGTAAACTACCGCGACGCCAAAGAAAAGCTACAACCTTCGTCGCCGCAATTGATGCAACTGCAAATACAAATAGCTCAAGCAAAAGCTCAGCTCAAGCTGGACGCTAAAAATCTGGAACGCTACACACAATTGGTAGAAACCAACGCGGTGTCGCAGCTGGAGTATGACCAGGTAAAGCTTAAATACGACGCCGCTAAAAATAATGTGGCTTTGTTGGAAAAATCGCTCGATAACCTCAAAAGTTCGCTTCAACTACAGTTAGAAAACGCCCAAAGCCAGTTAAAAATTCAGCGTGAAAACCACAACGATTATTACCTGAAAGCTACTACTGGGGGGGTATTGCTTAAGCTGCTTAAGAAAGAAGGCGAATTGGTAAGGCGAGGACAACACCTCGCCAAGATAGGCAGCGGCCGCGAGGTAATTAAACTGTATGTGGCAGAAGAAGACATTGGCCGGGTAAAGGTGGGGCAAATGGCTAAAATATCGTTGAACACGCATAAAAACGAGGTGTTTGACGCCAAGGTAACCAAGGTATACCCTGCATTTGACGACAAGGAACAATCTTTTTTGGTAGAAGCAGTTTTTTTGAGCAAACCGACGGTGTTGTTGGCAGGTACTCAGCTTCAGGCAAACATTGTGGTAAACAAAAAACAACATGGGTTGACGATTCCTGCGGCTTTTTTGCAAAAAGGCGACCGGGTAATATTGGCTGACACCAAAAAAGAAGTAAAGGTACAGGTGGGCATACGAAACAATGGCTGGGTGGAGATAACAAAAGGCATTGATGAGCACTCCCGCATTGTAGAAAGTAAATAGGGCAGACTATGATTCGAAAAACGAACTTAAAAATTGTTTTTGCTCACCTCACATCGCGGGTCAAACAAACGATGGTGGCGATTTTGAGCGTGACGTTTGGCATATCGATGTATATTTTTCTAAACAGTTTTATGAATGGGGTCAATGGTACCCAAACCGAACTGGCCTTTAGCACTTTGGCGCACATAAGGGTATACAATGACTTGCCTGAAGACAAGAGTAATTTGCTGGCGGGTAGTTTTGACCAACCTACCGCAGTCAATATTCGCAATGCACGGGTGATTCAATACCGCGAAGGAATCAGAAACTCTGCCAAGGTGTTGCATACTTTGGCTGCTCTACCCGACATAAAAACCTATACCCCACAGGTAAACATCAATGTGTTTTTTAGGAATGGGGCAAGTCAGGTAAACGGACTGTTGTCGGGAGTGGAGGTGTTGAGCGAGGAGGCACTTTTTAAGCCTTCGCAATATATGGCAAAGGGCCAATGGAACAACTTGGGCTACCGTGCTGACGGTATTGTATTAGGCAAGGGCTTGGCAAAAAAGCTAAGTGTAAAACTGCACGATAAGGTAATGGTGGCTACTGCAAGTGGCATTACACGTAGTTATGAGATCATTGGCATTATTGAAACTACGCTGGCAAATGTAGACAATGCCAAGGCTTTTATCAAAATTGGCGCAGCAAGGCAATTGTTGTCAAAAAATGCGGGCTATGTAACCGACATACAGGTAAATATTGGAGACTTTGACCAGGCAAGAAGGGTGGCAGACAAACTGAGTCCTTTGGTAGACTTTAAGGTAGAGCCCTGGCAAGAGGCCAACGGGCAACTGGATGCCGCCAACAGCCTAAGAAATATTTTAGCGGTAGCAGTGTCTTTTACCATTTTGCTGGTGGCGGGGTTTGGTATTTATAATATTATGAATATGACCGTAAATGAAAAGATCAGAGAAATTGCTATTCTGAAGGCGATGGGGTTTAACGGTAGAGACATTATAGAGATTTTTCTGACGCAATCGGTGATCATAGGTATGCTGGGTGGCGTTGTGGGTATGGCGCTGGGCAATGTTATTTCGCGCATTGTCAACCAAATCCCTTTTCAAATAGCAACCCTCGAAACCCTGCCCATTGCTTACCAGGTCGAAGACTATATCATGGCATCGGTTTTTGGCTTGTGTACTACTTTTATTGCGGGTTACCTTCCGGCAAGAAAAGCGGCAAATATAGATCCGGTAGAAATTATCAGAGGATAAACCACATGAAAAGTTCAACAACAAACCACCTGGCGCTTTCGACCCAGGCAATTAGCAAATACTTTTATCAGCCCCGTACTTTTCAGGTACTCAAAGAAATATCTTTCGATGTGCAAAAGGGGGAGTTTTTATCTTTGATTGGCAAGTCGGGGTCGGGCAAGTCTACCTTGCTGTATGTGCTCTCTACGATGGATACCAGCTACGAGGGAAAGCTTGCCATTAATGGGCAAACCCTGACTGGGAAAAGCCAAAACGAACTGGCAGCCTTTCGCAACGAACACATCGGTTTTGTGTTTCAGTTTCATTACCTCTTGCCCGAATTTACGGCTATAGACAATGTGATGCTGCCTGCGCTCAAGCTGGGCAAAAAAACCAAAGCGGAGATTAAAAAAAAGGCGCTGGAAAACCTGGAGATATTAGGGATCGCAGAGCAAGCTACCAAACCCGCCAGTCAGTTATCGGGTGGGCAACAACAAAGGGTGGCTATAGCCAGGGCGCTCATCAATGATCCGGCGGTGATTATGGGCGATGAGCCTACGGGCAATCTGGACTCTAAAAACACTAAAATTGTATTTGATATTTTCAGGCAACTGGCGCGCGAACACGGGCAAACAATTATTGCGGTTACCCACGACGATGATTTTGCGGCCAACTGTGATCGCATTATTGAGTTGTCGGATGGGCGGTTGTTATAGTGAGTGGTTGTGAACTGTTAGCCCCAAGGGGCAAGTCCTTAAAAGTGTTGGTATCCCACCCAAGAGCGGGATAACCATCACATCAATAAAACAACTCTATCTCACTTTATTATCTTTCACCCTGCTTCTACTACTTAGATAAAAAACAGGGCAGGTTAAACGCTGAGCCTGAATGCTTTAAGTGCTAGCATCCCACCCAAGAGAAGAGCGGGATAACCATCACATTAATAAAACAACTCTCGATCGTTTTATTATCTTTCACCCTGCCTCTACTGCTTCGGTAAAAAACAGGGCAACCTAAATTCTGAACCTGAATGCTTTAAGTGTTGGTATCCCACCCAAGAGAAGAGCAGGATAACCATCACATTAATAAAACAACTCTCTATTTTCACAATGCCCCTACTGCTTTGGCAAAAACGGGGCAACCTAAATTCTGAGCCTGAATGCTTTAAGTGTTGGTATCCCACCCAAGAGAAGAGCGGGATAACCATCACATTAATAAAACAACTCTCGATCGTTTTATTATCTTTCACAATGCCCCTACTGCTTTGGCAAAAACGGGGCAACCTAAATTCTGAGCCTGAATGCTTTAAGTGTTGGTATCCCACCCAAGAGAAGAGCGGGATAACCATCACATTAATAAAACAACTCTCTATTTTCACAATGCCTCTACTGCTTCGGTAAAAAACAGGGCAACCTAAATTCTGAACCTGAATGCTTTAAGTGTTGGTATCCCACCCAAGAGAAGAGCAGGATAACTATCACATCAATAAAACAACTCTCTATTTTCACCCTGCCTCTACTGCTTCGGTAAAAAACAGGGCAACCTAAATTCTGAACCTGAATGCTTTAAGTGTTGGTATCCCACTCAAGAGAAGAGCAGGATAACTATCACATCAATAAAACAACTCTCTATTTTCACCCTGCCTCTACTGCTTCGGTAAAAAACAGGGCAACCTAAATTCTGAACCTGAATGCTTTAAGTGTTGGTATCCCACTCAAGAGAAGAGCAGGATAACCATCACATTAATAAAACAACTCTCTATTTTCACAATGCCTCTACTGCTTCGGTAAAAAACAGGGCAACCTAAATTCTGAGCCTGAATGCTTTAAGTGTTGGTATCCCACCCAAGAGAAGAGCAGGATAACTATCACATCAATAAAACAACTCTCTATTTTCACCCTGCCTCTACTGCTTCGGTAAAAAACAGGGCAACCTAAATTCTGAACCTGAATGCTTTAAGTGTTGGTATCCCACCCAAGAGAAGAGCAGGATAACCATCACATTAATAAAACAACTCTCTATCGTTTTATTATCTTTCACAATGCCCCTACTGCTTTGGTAAAAAACGGGGCAACCTAAATGCTGAGCCTGAATGCTTTAAGTGTTGGTACCCCACCCAAGAGAAGAGCGGGATAACCATCACATTAATAAAACAACTCCATCTCACTTTATTATCTTTTACACTGCCTCTACTGCTTCGGTAAAAGACAGAGCAGGCTCGCCCAATACTTCGTATAACTCTTGAGCCTGAAACTTTTCTTCAAAGCTTTCGGAGTAACGCAATACATCTCCTAAGAAACCTAGCTCAACTTCTGGAATGGGAGACTCTACTACCTGTACAGGTAAGTTTTTGGCTGAGACATATTTTTGGGCAGCTTCAGTGTATGCTATGGGCTCTTTTCCCTGTAAGGCAAAATCTTTGTCAAAAGCGTCTTTGTTGCCTATAGCCTTAAAAACATAGGTTGCCAGGTCTACTGTGTTGGTCCAGTACATAGGCGCCTTGTGTTTGCCAAATATAATCAATGACTCACCCTGCACAAACCAAGGAATGGCGTTGATAAACCAGGTAGCATTGAAGGTAGTCAATGGAATGCCCGCTGCTTTGATAAGGCTATGTCCTTGTTGCCTAAGCACACTGCCTGGGTGCCTGGTTTTTGAGGGGTGAAACTCAGGGTGCAACGTACCTAAGTCGGCAATTTTAATAATTTGTTTAAGCTTACCTTTGGCAGCTTTTAGTATGTTTTGCACACCGTGCAGTTCTGCTACAAATTTTTCACCTGGTACGGGGGCTCCCAGGTTCAAGTACAAATATTCGGTACCTTGCAAGGCTGCTTCTAAACTTGCTACGTTTTCTAAGTCTCCAAAAACAATGTCTACAGCTGGGGGGAGTTTTTCTCTGGCGCCGATTACGTCTCTTACTACTGCTTTGATGGCAACTCCTTTTTCTAATAATTCGTTTATTACAGGTATGGCCAATTTTCCGGTAGCGCCAATAATGGTCAACTCTTTCATGTTCATGTTCAGTTAAAAAATTATGATGATTTAAATTACTTTTGTGTTACAAAGGAAGGCACTATTATCTGTATTTGAAAGTAGTTACATTTGCATCCCATAGTGACATAAATGTTACTATTGTTGATTTTCAAATTATTAAAAATGAAAAAAAATGAAAAAAAAATGGTCCCTTAACGAGAAGTACACTGAACTACAGGGTTTATACAGTACTTATCAGATCTGTCCTTTATCTGTCACGCTCAATGCGATAGGAGGTAAATGGAAACCTGCAGTATACCGCGTGATTTCGCTGGGTGTTAATCGATTTGGTGAAATGCACCATGCCCTGGAGGGCATAAGCAAGCGCATGCTTACCCGTTACCTGAGAGAAATGGAAGATGATGGAATTATACACAGAGAGGTGTTTCCGGTGGTGCCTCCCAAAGTAGAGTATAGCCTGACTGACTTTGGCAAAACTCTTAAGCCTGTATTTGCCGCCATTGAAAAGTGGGGGCTGGAGCATGGCGACAAAACCGACACTGCACCAGACGAGCAAGTAGAGTAAGCCTCACCCAGGTGCTTTGGTGAATGACTTATACTTTTTTTCCATTGATGGGTACTGCTTGCAACCTTGGCAAGCTATACTTCTTATGTTTTTTGATTAGTCAAACCCGTGACGGTTTCCCTGACATGCTACGCCAAAACAATAAGCTTTTGCCCTCTAATTTTTTTTCAAAACCAAGCCTGTGACAGATTTTGGCAGGCATTAACGTTTCTTAGCATAACGGACTGCATACCTAACCAAATGTGAAGTAAATCCAGTTTAAGCTTAGATTATTCTCCCATCAGGAAGTACCCTCGCTTCCTGGGCAGTACCTTCACCTCTTGTATTTTGGGATTTTGATGGTATCTTAATCAACCCATAAAAACACGATCTGAAGCGAGGACGGTATTTTTTGGATATATTTTCTTCGTTAGTATGTAAGGCATTATTCCAAAATTCAAAAACTAAACAATCAGCTGCCCGAAGGCCTGCTTAGACAGAAAAAATCCCCCATCATACTAAAAAAGCGATGATGGGGGAATAAGTAAATCATTGGTCAGAACTTATCATTGCATTGCCCAGCAATTGAGCAACACAATACAAAAGCTATGCTGATTCGTCAGTTTGTGTCTGGTCGTTTACCTGGTGCATATACACCTCTTGATGAGGGTAAGGAATGCTGATGCCTTCTTTGTCGAAGGTTATTTTTACTTTCTCTTTCATATCAAAGTGTACCCCCCAATAGTCGGCTTTTTTTACCCATACCCGCATTACGAAGTTTACTGAGCTGTCGGCAAGTTCAGACACTGCCAAAAATGGCTTGCGATCGGTCAGGATGCGCTCATCTTCTTCGATCAATTTCATCAACACGCTCTTGGCTTTGCTCACGTCGTCGTCGTATCCAATGCCAAACGTGAGGTCAACTCTACGCTGAGGCTCTATAGATACGTTGACAATGCTGGCGTTTGCCAACCCACCATTGGGTATATAAATTGTCTTGTTATCGGGAGTTTTCAAAATAGTACAAAAGAGACGGATTTCTTTGACTGTACCAGAATTCCCTTGGGCAGTAATGAAATCTCCTACACTGAAAGGGCGAACAACCAGGATAACCACCCCTCCGGCAAAGTTGGACAAGCTCCCTTGTAATGCCAAACCTATGGCAAGTCCTGCGGCACCCAACATTGCTATAAAAGAGGAAGTTTTGACTCCTACAATGGTGGCTACACTAATAAATAAGGCCGCTTTTAAGGCAAATTTTACCAGGCGTGTCAAAAAAGTTTTGACGGTTTCATCCATCTCTTGTTTCTTCAGACTGGCTTTAAAGAGTTTGGCGGCAAACTTGACCACCTGAAGACCAATAATTAATGTAGCAATTGCCAGCAGAATTTTTGGGGCATATTCTACGGACATTGAATAAAACTGATTAAGATATTTTTCCATGTTTCTTTAAAAAATAATAAGTGTTTAATTTGATTGTGAGTAAAGGTAAAAAAATAAACCAAGCAATCGTTTTCAGTCAATGCTTTGTTGTTAGTAGCCAAGGTTGTTTGGCTAAAATTTAACCATCAGCCCTATGTCTAGTACATGCTTGAATTGAACCGCCTGAATGTTGCGCCCATCGGCTTGCTCAATCAATATGTCATTGTCATAAATTAAGTGGGTACCAAAACTGGCGCTAAAGAATTTGTTTACCTTAAATATCAGGTTGGTGGTCCAGTTAACATCTATAAACTGGGTAGTTTTATAGTTGGCAAACAGGTTAATGAAGGTGTCAAAAGTGATATTCTCCATCAGCTCCAGGGTAAGTTTTCCGGTAAAGTCTATCCCTAGCTCATTTCTTATGTTTTTGCCAGGCTCTACTCCAAACGCCCCTACACTAGACAAAGAGTCGTCTAATACAATGGTGATCTTATTGGCCACGGGTGATAGTACCGCCGAAAGTATTTTGTTTTGGTAACCAATACCTATAGTGGGGAGTATATAGGCAGGTGAGAAAAAATCAGAAATTCTCTGATCGATAGATTCTTTGCCCAGGGAGTCTACTTTGTAGGTGTACCCCGGCTGAATTTGGGTAGAAAAATTGATCGCTGTCGAAATGTTCCAACTCTCGGTAAGTTTGTACCCATACTTGCTCATCATGGAGAGTTGATCTTTGGTTTTCTTAAACAAACGATCGCCGTCTCCTACCCTGGCTATCCCATAATCTACATGAAAGTTGTTGTCCCAAATGCTTCGCTTGGTTTCGCGCTTGGCATTAAAGTTT
>NZ_AAWS01000079.1 GCF_000169175.1 Microscilla marina ATCC 23134 | reverse complement strand
TCGGTGGGTCGGCGGGCATCCTTCAGCCGTCGTCGTTCGCGCAAGCTTACCCGCGAAAAACCGCCACTCCTTTGGGCTTCGGCTGTGAACACGGGCGGGCCCCAACGCGCGGTTAGAAAGCTTCAAAGTAGTGGTTTCGAAAGTGGTTTTGCCTGGTCGTCTCCCCGCTGGCTTACGCGCAGTGTTTGCGCCGCTTCACTTAGTCGTTCCTCCTGCGTTCATCTGCGCGCTCACTTTTCCAAACTCCCTGGGCTTTGTACTGTTGAAGGCGATCTTTGCACTGCTGAAAGTGGTCTTTGTATGGTGTAAGGCGGTTATTTACCATTTTTCTTTCTTTTGAAAATAGTGCTTTGTACATTTGGTCTTGGTTACATTGACGCCTTTGGTCTTTGTAATGAGTGCAACAAAAGGATGCGCTTAAAGATTTGAAATACAGGATTTTAGGTGCGTATACTATAAAGACCATTTAGGTAACTTGAGGGTGGCTTTCAGGGAAGGAGAAAAGAAAATTTACCGGGCTGATTTAGAAGATGTTACCACCGATAAACAGCAAGGTTTCGAATACAAAGAAGTGATTATTTCTTCTGATCCAACGAGCGCCAGCAACCACGTAGCCAAACTGACGAGCACCGAGCCGTTAGGAATGCTTCGCAACCTGGAAGTAAGCAAAGGCGATGTGGTAAAAGTGAAAGTGAAGGGTTATTACGCCGGGGGTTCGGTGACCCATAGCAACGCGGTGAACTGGGGGCTGACCCTGGGACAAGTAAACGGCCACTCAAACAGTGGTGAAATCTCTACAGAAAACACGCCTTTTCTACTGAATTTAGGGTTAAGCATTACACCTAACAACGGGGGTAATAACCCGAACGCCACGGTACCCAGTGGTTACTTAAAACTGGTATTTTATAAAAAAGACGGGACGCCCGTTACCGCTTCGTTACAAATTGCTCATCTGAGCCCAGGCGCCGGACAATGGCAAGACCTGGAACTGACTTACACCGCCACCGAGCGCGGTTACCTCCAAGCCTTCGTTGCCAACGAAAGCGACCAGGAAGTATTCTTTGATGATATGGTGGTGGAACATACGCCGCAATTGATTGTACAGGAGAATCATTATTATCCGTTTGGAATGAACCTGCGAGGGATTGAGAAGAGAGGGACGCCGGAGCATAGGTATCAATATAATGCGGGAACTGAGCTTGAGAAAAGCTTTGATTTGAATCTTTATGAGACTCCTTTTAGAGGTTATGATGCTCAGTTGGGAAGGTTTCATGGAATAGATGATCTGGCGTTAATGATGCCCAGTATTACTCCTTATCAATATGCCTTTAATGATCCAGTTTTATTTAATGACCCTACAGGTTTAGCGCCTGAAGGTAGCGATGCTATCGAGGACAGGCGTCTGGATGATTGGACGCAAGAAAACGAAGAGTATGGGAGACACCAAAATACCCTGTTAGATGCACAGCATGGTAGGTGGAACTCATCAGGGGGAGTGGGAAATAACAAAGACCATGGACACAGTTGCCCAACCCATGGGGCTGGTTGCTCTGGCTATCATTCTAAGAAATCATCACGTTTAAAAGCAGCAGCCGTCATGACGCTTGCTTCTCCTACAGGGAAAGTATTGTTTGAAGGCATGAAAGTGCCTCATCCAATCGTGAAAGCAGCAGCATTTGTAGCAGTATTAGGGGTAGCAACTTATTATTATATGACTTCTGATGATGATGTTGGCACACATGATCCTGCTATACCTGTCTCCATCCCTTTGGAAGGCACTAAAGAAGATGACCCAACAAATTATGTCACAATTTATAAAGCACCAGCGCCTGGCAAAGCTCAAACATTGTTAGTGCATGGGTTTCAAGAAAAAGATTTTCCTCGAGATGCGTATTCTGATGGAGCTGCATACTTTGCTCCTCCTGGCCATAGAGCAGTCGCTCAACATTGGGCAAAAATATACAATGAAGGAATACTTGAAATTAGAATGCCTAAGAAAATATATGAGTCTATTTTTAAGGTGACTAATTATGCTCATCGTGGTAAAAGCTTGCAAGAAGGAAGGTATCCTGGACCAGCTCCTGACATGGGAGTAAACCCTAGAGAAGTGGCCATTCCAAGAGAGCTATTCCATATTTTAAATACATTTCCTAGAACCCTAAAGCCGAATTAGATAATGTTAGAAATTGAAGGTAAGCTACCCAAAAACACAAAAGTTCTTGTAACAATTCAACGCATAGAATCATTTGGATTATTTGTAAATATAGAGAGAGATGATATAGCCTCTTCTGTTATAGGTATTATTCATTTAGTGCCTGAATTAACAAGCATAGGCTATGTAAATACATCCAGCTTTGAAGTGGGAAAAAAACTAGAGTGTATTGTTGTAGATCACAAAGAAACAGAAGTATATTTAAAACCTATTGGCATTAAATCTAATTCTTCTTTGCGTAGCAAAACATAAGC
Organism: Microscilla marina ATCC 23134; assembly: GCF_000169175.1. Lineage (NCBI taxonomy): Bacteria > Pseudomonadati > Bacteroidota > Cytophagia > Cytophagales > Microscillaceae > Microscilla > Microscilla marina. The sequence goes on along the minus strand of NZ_AAWS01000079.1, from coordinate 26,111 downwards.
CAAGTTAAAAACCAAAGCCCAAATCATGTAAAAATGGTTTGGGCTTTTTTATTTCTTATGAACCTGAAAGATAGGAGTTTATGAGTTGCGAAAGTATATGATTGTCTGTACTTTTGCAAGACAGACGATTTGGGATAGTCATCTGTTAAAGTGTAACCCTGTGCTAGTTTAGTGCAGGGTTTTTTATTTCTTATGAAATCAATCGGAACACTTCAAATAGCCAAATATGGTTTCCATATATTTTATATGAATCAAATATGGTGTATTTTATAAAATCCGTAATTTATACAGATTCTAATGTAATTAAGGAGCGTTAAATATTTGAACTTTGCTGAGAATAACGGATTACTTACCTGCTGAATGTTTGGAGTAGAATACAAGCTACTCATCAAATAAGCAGAGTAAACAAAAAATATATAACTGATTGATTATCAATAAAGAATGAAGTAAACCTTTGAGAAGTTTATTTTATAAATTTTCCAGAGTGTTGAAAGTACAAAACTCACTTTCAAAATTCATAAATCGTTGATAATCAGCATAAGTTAAAATATCAGTTAGGTATGCAAAGTGTTACAATCAGAAAAAATGATACGATTTATAAAATGTTTTTGCTTAGGATGGATCTTAGTATTGGTCACACAAACGACAAGAGCTCAACGTTTTGACTATGCTTCTTTATCAATAGAAAAAAGCCCTGAATTGGACTCTATAAAAGTATATTGCTTGGGCAAAATTGCTATTGATGCACTGCTGAAGGGTGATCATACAGATAGTTTAATTTTGCAAAAGCAGTCTTGGTTGATGTATGAACAAGATTTTTTAACTATAGGAAAGGATTATTCAGGGTATAACCAAAAAGACATCACTCGAAGGGTTTACCGTTATTTAGGGCATTACACTGTAAACCCCGTACATGAGTTTGCTTTGGAAAAAGGGGGTAAGTGGATGATGGTTTATGTATATGTAGATCATAGAATGAAAAATCTTGTGCACCACAGGGTCACACTGGATGACTTTAAGTTTAAAGAAGGGACATATTGCATCAATATTTTTGACAATTCAGCTTCCATTATCGATACGGTCAGAGAGCAAGTTCAAACAATCATTCCAAAACGCCTTCTCTTAGATAAGGTATGGACAATTAAAGGAAAGGAATTACTGAAAGCTAAAGTCAGTCCAAAATTTATTGGCCCTGATCAACTCCAATATTACTTGTTCAAAGATCAAAAGCCACCAGCAGTTCAAACAATATTACAGCGTCTCCCCATTAGTATGAGACCAGAGGCATTAAGAAGTATATATTTATGGTGCAACTGGACTACCAAAAGCACTCAAATAAAGAGATTAGGTGTTTTGAACAAAGATGGTATGTTTACAAATGGTGAGCTTTATAAGTCTTCTTTGGTTTGGTTGACACAAGATCACCAATATTATAAGAGAATGATTTTTAAGAAACTAGATATCTTTTATAAGTCTTTGATATACTATGCGCTAAAAAAAGGAAATAAGACGATGCATGTATATTTGTATCTGGGCAAAGAAAGTAATAACTATGTTAGCCTAGCCAACTACCTTCGTCATACCCAACCTGGAATGATTATAGAAACACTTCGCTTCCTCCCTGGCACCTACCTTATTGATTTGTATCGCCAAACCGCCATCAACCAAGCAACACTTCAAAAATTGAAACAGAAACAATATGATATAGAAAAAGTGAGCAAGTCTTTTTATAGGACTCATTATTTCAATAAGCATAAACGAGTAAGTTTTACTATCACTCAAAAAGCCCTGAGAGCGCACAGAATAAGTAATCAACCCATTACTCCTGAAAACCTGAAGTATTATCATAATACACCTGAAAAACCAAAGGGAGTAGCAAAAATTTTAAATGTTTTTGAGCAGTAGAGTAAACAATACAATCTATGTCCACCCAATCATTTTATCCAAACTTGGGTACTATAGTTACCCTCAACGACTTTCCACCAGAGCTACAGTTTCTGGAAAATGGGCTACAACATGCCCTGGACAATATTTATTATAAAAACCTCCAGTTTACCAAAAACGATCAGGGTGCACAAGCTTACTACAACCTAGTACTGGTCACTGACGGGGCTCTCAAACTAGACCTGTTCAATACTGGACTTTCGCTGGTTTTGAACTCAAGCAATGCAGACGAAACTTTTATACCCTTGAGTCTTCATTACAGCTGGGGAATTCTTTCGTTGGTCAACAATTTCAGCCTTCATGATTTTTCGTACCTGCCAGAAGAAATGCAAAACATTCTGGAGCAAACTCTAAACCTGGATGACAATGCCTGGATTCAGACTGCTATAGAAGCCTTTGAGACAGACACTACTCTAGAGGGTTATCAGAGGTTTGTAGATAAGCTAAATCAACATTATAACCTTGCCAGAGCCGAGAATAAACTACCACAAGGTGAGATAGATTATTTGAAAAAGGCATTGCCTGGATGTTATATCCATCATATTATAAAGTAGACGATCAAAAAAAACAACACAATGATAACCCCCGATAATCGGCACTTTGCCCAGCATTGGCATTTAAAAATAATAACGAGGAAACTTTATGGTGACTGATTATCGAAATATCCAACTTTTTCAGTATTTGTTGTCCATAATGCTTCTTAAGGTTTGGTATATAGCCAGTAAGAAGCAAAAGTCGATAGTGGTGCTTTACAACTCAAGTCGGCGATGGACTAACCAAAAATAATTGATATGAACCCTTTGAATGAACGTTTTCTAAACCCTTTGTATAGATTCAAGTTTTTTGCTTGTGTGTTGTTTTGTGTAATGGCTCAAATATCGGTTGGGTATGGGCAATATTATAAAAGGTTTTCTTCAGTAGAAGATGCCCTCGCTACCCAAGCTAAATCCTCTCGACCTATAGAAACCATGGTGTTATATGGTGATAATGTAATAAATTTGTCTCCACGAATAAGCGAACTTAAAGACTTGAGAGGCCTTATAATAAAATGTAAAAACCTAAAGACATTACCGAAGAATTTTGGAGAGCTTAACCTGTATTCTTTGAGAATAAAATCGGATAGCCTTATTGCTTTGCCCAAAAGCATAAGCAAACTTAAGAATTTATATCGCCTTGAGTTAAATGCAAATAGTTTAACGAGATTGCCTAAAGGGATAGGTAAACTTCAAAAGTTGCAAAGGCTAAAAATAGGGTCCAATAGCCTTCGTGCCTTGCCTAAAAGTATAGGTAAACTTCAAAATTTAAAAAAGCTCATCCTAAGGGTAGATGCTTTGAAGAAATTACCCAAAAGCATAGGTAAACTTCAAAATTTAAAAAAACTCATCCTAAGGGCAGATGCTTTGAAAAAATTACCCAAAAGCATAGGTAAACTTCAAAATTTAAAAAAACTCATCCTAAGGGCAGATGCTTTGAAAAAATTACCCAAAAGCATAGGTAAACTTCAAAATTTAAAAAAACTCATCCTAAGGGCAGATGCTTTGAAAAAATTACCCAAAAGCATAGGCAGGCTTCCAAACTTAGAGCAGCTGGTATTACAGGTAAACAGGTTAACCACTTTACCCAAAAGCCTGAGCCAACTCCCCAAGCTAAAAAAAATGACATTAATAGCACATCACCTTCGTACTTTGCCTAAAAGCATTGGCAACTTTCCTGAGTTGGAAATGTTAGAGTTAGAGGTAAATAATTTGGTAGCATTGACCCCAGGCATAGGGCAGTTTAAACAGCTAAAGTATTTAAAAATTGTCAATGGACAGTTTGCCACCCTTCCCCAAAGCATAGGAGACTTGCAGAACCTCGAAATGTTATTTTTGTTGAATGTGCCACTCACCACCTTGCCCAAGGGCATTGGCAACCTAAAAAAGCTGAGAAGGCTTCAAATATTGAAAAGTAAATTAACTACTTTGCCTGAAGCCATTGACAACCTTCAAAACCTCGTTCTCTTGAATTTGTCTTACAATCAATTGACACGGCTTCCTGAAAGCATTGGCAACCTTCAGAACCTTGGTAATTTAAATTTATCGCACAATCAATTGACACAGTTTCCTGAAAGTTTGAGTAAATTAAGTGGTTTAGGCACTTTGAACGCAAATCATAACCAATTGACAAGTTTACCAAAATCAATTGGAGCGCTCAAGGGGCTGGTGTATTTACAGTTGCGTTACAACCAATTAAAGACATTGCCCAAAAGTTTTTACAAACTTGATTTGATAAACTTATACATCGCCCATAATAAGTTCTCACAGGAGGCGCTAAAAGCCATTAAGGAGTTCTTACCACCTGGTGCAACAGATTATTGAGTGTATCTATGTAAAGGTGCAAGCCTGAGGTGAAATTTTGTTGTCACGCTTTACTCTTTTTTGAGGGCAGCAACTAAAGTGAAAATATATGGTTAACAATAAGTTTTATAACCAGCAATGGTATTTGCGTCTAGCCAAGGTACCAGAAGCCTGGCAGTTATTGAATGGGGTAACAGCATTGCTCAAGACTTCAAAGAACTAGGGAAACACTTCTTTACATATTGACTACCCAAAGATTGATAAATTTTAGCCAAAAAATGACCAAATTTACCCTCCCTGTAAAAACTTTACCGCAGGTTATCAATGGTTCATAAAATAAATGAGTAACTTTTGTGAAATTACATTGCTGGTTTCTCACAACACTGGTATACGACCAATAAAAGTAAAAATAGTGGTGCTTTGTCACAGATTGCGTCTCACTACTGCTAAAAATACCTACTAAAAATAATTGATATGAAACCCTTGAATGAACGTTTTCTAAGCGCTTTTGATAGATTTAAGCTTTTTGCTTGTGTGTTGTTGTGTTTTTCGTGGCAAGCCTCCGCAGGGCAGGCAAAGGCCTTTTTTTCCTGGCAAGATGCCCTGGTTCATTCTTCTTCGGGGCTCAAAAGCATGGTATTGAGAAACGATTCATTGACTGTTTTATCTTCACGCATTGCAGAGTTTAAAAGCTTAAAACGCCTTACGATTGAGTGTAAGCAACTCAAGGAATTGCCTGAGGAGATCGGTGAGCTTGAAAATTTAGAGATTTTAACATTATCAGGGAGTAAACTTACCTCTCTTCCCAAGAGCATAGGCAAGCTTAAAAAATTGAAAATATTGGATTTAAACAGAGGAAAGCTCATATCTCTTCCCAAGGAGATAGGGAACCTTACAAATTTATATAAACTTCGTGTGGGGCTTAATCAACTAGTGGAGCTACCCAAGGAGATAGGTCAGCTTAAAAATTTAATTTCTTTAACATTAAATGGTAATCAACTGGTAGAGTTACCCCAAGAGATAGGGAGCTTAGGGAAGCTGGCATTATTGTATTTGGGGGGCAACAAACTTGAATGTTTGCCCAAAAGTATAGGGAATTTAAGAGAACTAGAGTCATTGCATTTGGGGTATAACAACCTAAAGGGCTTGCCTGATGAAATTCAACAACTGACCAATTTGGGCTGGTTATATTTAGAAAACAACCAATTAACTGCTTTGCCCGCTGGTATTGGTGGGTTGAAGAAACTGAAAAAAATGGGTTTACAGGACAATCGTTTGAGAAAATTGCCCAAGGAAATAGGTCAACTTGGCAATTTGCAAGAGCTTAACCTAAAGAATAATCGTTTGAGAAGGCTTCCTGAAGAAATAGACCAGCTTACCAGTTTGCGAGAGTTTGACCTGGAGAATAACCGTTTGAGAAACCTACCCGAAGAAATAGGCCAACTTGCCAACTTGCAAAAATTGTATTTAGAGCATAATCGCTTTTCTAAAGCCAAGCAGCGAAAGATTAGGCAATGGTTGCCCAAATGTAGGATACCCTTTTAAGTAGTGGATATACGGATGATTCAACACATAAAGACATAAATATGCCTTTAAATAGATATTATGCCCAACACTGGCACCTCAAAATTATCTAGGTTGAAGAGGCTTGGACACTTTTGAATGGTGGAAACAGTATAGATCGAAGCTTTCAAGCCCTTTTGGAAGCCTTCAAAGAACTGGAGAGAATACTTCTTTACATATTGACTACCCAAAGATTGATAAATTTTAGCCAAAAAATGACCAAATTTACCCTCCCTGTAAAAACTTTACCGCAGGTCATCAATGGTTCACAAAATAAATGAGTAACTTTTGTGAAATTACATTGCTGGTTTCTCACAACACTGATATACAACCAATGAAAGTAAAAGTAGTGGTGCTTTGTCACAGATTGCGTCTCACTACTGCTAACAATGCCTACTAAAAATAATTGATATGAACCCTTTGAATGAACGTTTTCTAAACCCTTTGTATAGATTCAAGTTTTTTGCTTGTGTGTTGTTTTGTGTAATGGCTCAAATATCGGTTGGGTATGGGCAATATTATAAAAGGTTTTCTTCAGTAGAAGATGCCCTCGCTACCCAAGTTAAATCTTCTCGTCGTATAAAAGCCATGGTGTTATATGGTGATAATGTAACAAATTTGTCTCCACGAATAAGCGAGCTTAAATACTTAAGAGACCTTATAATAAAATGTAAAAACCTAAAGACATTACCGGAGAATTTTGGAGAGCTTAACCTGTCTTTTTTGAGAATAAAATCGGATAGCCTTATTGCTTTGCCCAAAAGCATAAGTAAAATTAAGAATTTATCTTACCTTGTGTTAAATGTAAATAGTTTAACGAGATTACCAAAAGGGATAGGCAAACTTCAAAAGTTGCAAAGGCTAGAAATAAGGTCTAATAACCTTCGTGTCTTGCCTAAAAGTATAGGCAAACTTCAAAAATTAGACACACTGAGGTTACAAGCCCATGGTCTTCGTGCTTTGCCCAAAAGCATAGGCAAACTTCAAAATTTAAAAAAACTCATCTTAAGGGCAGATGCTTTGAAAAAATTACCCAAAAGCATAGGCAGGCTCCCAAACTTAGAGCAACTGGTATTACAGGCAAACAGGTTGACTACTTTGCCCAAAAACCTGAGCCAACTGCCCAAGCTAAAAAAAATGACATTAATAGTACGTAGCCTTCATACTTTGCCTAAAAGCATTGGCAACTTTCCTGAGTTGGAAATGTTAGAGTTAGAGGTAAATAGTTTGGTAGCATTGACCCCAGGCATAGGGCAGTTTAAACGCCTAAAGTATTTAAAAATTGTCAATGGACGGTTTGCCACCCTTCCCCAAAGCATAGGAGACTTGCAGAACCTTGAGATGTTATTTTTGTTGAATGTACCACTAACCACCTTGCCCGAGGGCATTGGCAACCTAAAAAAGCTTAGAAGGCTTCAAATATTAAAAAGTAAATTAACTACTTTGCCCGAAGCCATTGGCAACTTGAAAAACCTAAGAGAATTGTTGTTTCGGTACAGGTACAAGCCAAGTGGCGAGTCGTTGAGGTATCGTGAGGGAGGTAGAAATGGTCAACTAGCCACGCTTCCTGAGAGCATTGGAAAGCTTCAAAATCTTGTTCTCTTGAATTTGTCTCACAATCAATTGACACAACTTCCCAAGAGCATTGGCAACCTTCAAAACCTTGAATATATGGATTTGTCTTACAACAGATTGATAACATTTCCAGATAGCTTCAGCAAACTATCTCGTCTAGGGTCTTTATACTCAAATCATAACCAATTGACAAGTTTACCAAAATCAATTGGAGCGCTCAAGGGGCTAATGTATTTACAACTGCGTTACAACCAATTAAAGGCATTGCCCGAAAGTTTTTACAAACTTGATTTGATGAACTTATTCATCGCCCATAATAAGTTCTCACAGGAGGAACTAAAAGCCATTAAGGAACGTGCTTCTCCTGGGGCAACTGATTTTTAAACGTATCCATACAAAGATGTAAGCCTGAGGTGAAATTTTGTTGTCACGCTTTACTCTTTTTTGAGAGCAGCAACTAAAGTGAAAATATATGGTTAACAATAAGTTTTATAACCAGCAATGGTATTTGCGTCTAGCCAAGGTACCAGAAGCCTGGCAGTTATTGAATGGGGGAAACAGTACTGTAAATGGTCTGGCTGGTGAGATTGCCTTTGGCAGTGCTTCTATCAACATTGCAATGCTGGATGCTGGCATCGAGTCTACCCCTGACTTAGTTCCAGTGCATCCAGCGTTTCAAGGAGCCCTCACTGATAATGACGATAAAGTTCCTCATTTTATAGTTCTTAGTGGTACAGGAAGGTTTAGCTTTAGTAATCTGATTTATGGACGCCATGGAGTGTTAACCGCAGGCATGGCAGCAGCCAAAGCCCAAGTGAATAATGTGGCCGCATACAGTGGAGTAGGTGTAGTTGGTGTAGCGCCCAATTGTAAAGTCGTATCGGTATCTCAAAGGTTTACATCTGATTTTACCGTGTTTAGAGACTTGGCAGGGCTAAGGCAGTTTTTTATTAAAAGAGATTTTGCTGGGAGGAAGAAAGTGAATGGGTTGTTAGGGTATCCGAGTATTTATGATGTGGTAGTTAGCCCAAGAAAAAGCGATGACCCCCATCAAAATGCCTACTTGGCGGATTTGGTCAATCAAACTGCTGATATATTTTCTATGAGCATTCAAGCACCAGTAGATGAAAGTACCAACAAAGTAGAGGCTTTTGCAACGCTGGTCTTTGATGACTTAACCTTCTTTGGTAGAAAAGGCAGAGGCTGTGTACTGGTGGTAGCATCAGGAAACAATGGCCAAGTACTGGAAGTGACAGCGGGGCAATACCGGAATGAATACGCTACCAGCAATAAGCCAATAGTGGTGGGGGCTACTCGAGTAAGCAATCATTACAACCATTTGGTAGCTGGCTCAAACCCTGAAGAAAGTGTGGCTACCTACAGTAATTTTGGTGAAAGGTTAGACATTGTGGCACCAGCAGGGGGGGTAGCGTCAGGCTTTGACAGGCGTCGTTCTTATACCACTACTGTTTGGGGGGCGGGGCAGTTATCAAGTGAGAGCCCTCTAGAGTTAACAGTGGTTGCTGGAGTTTCTGATACAGAGTTGGAGCTAAGAAACCTGCATGGAGTTTTTCCGGGGCAGCATGTGGGTTTGGGAAACCCTGCTACCATTCAGTTCGATGTTTGCGAAATCAAAGCAATCAATGCTACTAATAATCATATCACCATTGCCCCACTGCATAATGTTACCTCACCTACAGCCCTGAACGGTACTAAAGCTTCCTTATCTCCTTTACATACTCAAACTACCCAGGCAGCTACAGGGGCTAATCAAGTGAGGGTAAGGAGCATAAGAGGAGCATACGCAGGAGGGCAAGTGAGAATAGGTATCTTAGGAGACGCCGCTGCCACTACCAATGGAAATAGTTATTTGATAAGCCAGGTCGATGTTGCTACTAAAGACATCAGCGTAACTACTATGACAGGAGGGGTGGCTAACTTAAATTACCCTGTGGGTACACAAGTAGTATTTGCTCCAAAAACCGCCAATGTGATAGGGCGTGCAGGGGTTACAGTAAACAGTGTAGCCCGTACTATAGAGGTAAGTCGTATAACCTTAGATCATATAGAGGGGCTATTTGTGGGGGGTTATGTAAGAGTAGTGAGCACAACCGATATTGAATTTAGCAGGGGGAATATTAGAGAAATAATACCTGGGGCAGTTGCAGGAGGACGGCAAACTGGTACCATCGTTTTTGAATTACCTTTAAGGGTAAGGTATGCCGCAGGCGCTGTAGTCAACAATGCCGCAGCAGTCATTGAGGTTGCCAAAGTAAAGACATTAGGGTTTGGGGACATCAATCCTGGTTTTTTGGGTACATCAGCTGCCACTCCTATAGTGTCAGGAGTAACCGCTTTAATGCTTTCGGCCAAGCCTACCTTGAATGCCTTAGAAGTAAAAGCCATGATCAAAGAAACCGCAGATAAGATAAACGTAGGCATAACAGGCGCTGGAGCCTGGAAAGATAGCAAAGGTGCTTTGGTTTCCAATTTTTCTGATGGTGCCAGTACTACTTTACAAACTGCAGCTTCTCGAGGAGCTTTGTCTATAGAGATAGTCAGCGGAGTCGGGTTTGATGCAAAACATGCGATCAGCATAGGCAGTAGCTCCAATGTGATTGAACGTGTTGCAGGCAATGTTATTTTTTTGCAGTACCCATTGTGGGTAGCGCAGCCAGCGGGAGTAGCAGTAAGAGAAAAAAGAATACCAGCCCATAGCGATTATTATGGTGCAGGTAGAGTAAATGCCCAAAAAGCTGTCCAGGCAGCTCTCTCTTATAACCATGCCTGGCGAAAGATAAAAATTAGAGATAGCCTGACCACAGGTGAGCCTATCAACAGTCCTGATGTATGGCTTAGGCCTGTGACCGATCCGGTGGTTACTACTCAACCTTTGGAGTCTGGCATTCCTTTGCATCAACAGCCTAGAGTAAATGAAGAGCAATTGGTCTATGTGAGAGTAATCAATGAGGGAAATCGTTTGCCTTCGTTGAAAGGGCTTACTGTTCGTTGCTTGATGGCTTTTACCAATGATGTAAATGTCAACTTGCCTTTTCCAGAAAAATGGATTTATCAACAAGATCGGGCAACAGGAGAAAATATTATTTTGTTGGATATGAAGGAGCTAGAGCTTGAAATCCCTGCCAACAATGCTGTGAATCCTGCTAATAGGACAACATGGAATGAACATATTGTCACCCTAAACTGGAACCCAACCCAGCAAAGACTTAATAACCAGGGTAATCTCGAAAATAATCCTGCTGTTTTCTCAAAAATAAACCCTCAAAACCTCCACGCCTATTTGTTGGTACACATTGCCCCGTTTGATGGCCCTGACAATGAAGTGAGCCTGACCAATATAGCCCAAAACAAGCAACTGACTTATAAGCCAATTGTTCCCTTCTATGCCCAGTTTAGAGACGATACTAATTTACATTTACAAAAGCCCCACCCTATAGAGGTCCCATTAGACGGGCGCACCGTAAGCGAGGCGTTCAAGGTGCAAGTATTTGGGGTACGCCAAAACCAATTGACCAATACTTACCTGCGCTTTACTTTAATAAAGGCTGATGGTACGCCCAACGAGGTGGTCGATTTTAAAGATGAAGGAGGCATTTGGGGGTATGCCCCCAACGGGGTACCTGCTTGGTTTGCTGCCCAGGCTCCAGTAGTTACCAATGTACACATGGCCGAGTATCGCAATGTATCGTTTGAGTGTGGGTTGCTGGTCAACAAACAGCACTCTCGGGTAACAGTAGAGGTAATACAAGAGCCCTCTGCAGGTAACGTTATTGTAGCCACCCAAGAGTTTCAGTTGGGCATGCCTGCCCATTTACCTCAGGGCATCCAACAAAGCAAAACACAAGTATTGCATACTTTTACCGATTTTTCTACCCTTACCGCCCAAACTGCGGCTCAAGCCTATGGTCCCATAATGGGCAGCCCAACGACCCATTTCAATACGGCTGCCCTGTTTGGTTCTACCCAAGCACAAAAGGCCTATGCAGTCACGGGTGGCATTGCCTTTATTCAGGAAGTAGCCGGCACACAAAAGGTAAACCTGGTACTGAAGCCAGACGAACAGCCTATACACAATGGGGTGGTGGTCAAATACTTTGTGTATCGTGGGCTTCGAAGAAATGCTTTTTTGGCTTCCAACGGTAGTCTATTGCCAGCAAACCAAGTAAGCGACAATGAGCTGCTGAAAAGAATGTGGCAGGTAAAAAATGAATGGAACCAACAAGAGCAAGAGAGAAAACAGGCATTGAGCCCTCCTCAAACCCACACCACCCAAGGATTGGTCAGAGAAGACATAGGGTTGGCTACCGAGGCGACGAATCAATTGCCCGCCAGCGAGAGCATAGACAAGGTATTTGCCGAGCATACGTTTCAGCCTATAGTAGAGGGGTGGTCTATAGGTGAGTTTGATGTATCAGGAGATTTTGGCTTTGAGGTAATGATAGACTACCCGGGGCATACGCATACCTTGGCTGAGGTGAGAGCACTCACCCATGTGGTGCAAGCCAACACTTTGACAAACAGCGAGATTGCTACCGATACATTGGGCGAGTTTGATACATTGTATGCCAGAGAAAAGGTGTTGGGGTATATCGACCCGGCAGCTTACTATGGTTTATTTTATCAAAACAAGCTCAAAAACCATGTGGGAGATGCGGTTGTTGTGATTCAGTCGGGTGACATCAAAACCTTGGTAATTGATAAGTTTTTTACCAAAGATAGCCTGTATTTGGACATTAGAAACGAATTGGGCAGCTCGCTCAATTTGTATACTACCTACAAAGGCACAGGGAGCAACTACCCTCAAATACAACTGAACGGAGCAAGCATGCCTTATGAATACCACGGCTGGCCTATAGTAAGGGTGCCAATTATAGGTAATGCGCCTACCGAGCTAGGTTGCCAATTGCCAATAGGCAACAATAGCCACCCTATTTTGCACTTGGTATCGGGGGCATATCAAACCAGTGGCAATGCCTCGTCTACTACTGCCCGCCTTCAGTTTAAGTTACTTGCTTCAGCAACAGGTGCCAATACTACCCAAGAGTTTTTGTTGCAGGCACCCAAGCAAGGAAATCATATTTTCCCCTTTTACTTCAGAATAACTTACAGCAAACGGTACTCAACGCCCGATGCCATTGATGCTGTGATAAACCAAGGGGCAATGAATAAAATAGCCAGGTATGATGCCATCTTTCCTTTTGGCCAAATACCCCTATACCCAGTGCCCAATGCTACCGTCTGGAATAGCTCCAGTTATTTAAAATATTTGGGCTTGACCTCGCTTTCTTCTGAAGGGCAAGATTTTAACCTACAGTTGGGAGCAGCCCAAGACACCATCGGAGAAACTGTGTACGGCGTGGTTAAGTTGCCCAGCGAAGTTGGCGGAGTAGACGCCTACAATACCTTTACCTACCCATTGGGTTTGGAAGGAGGCAAAAACAATCAACCTACTATTTTGCATCACCTAACATCGTTGAATGTGCTGGCTGCGGTAACCACCGAAACAGATGTGGGGCTTGCTGGAGTACAGTTATTAAAGCTGGGTGTGCCCACAGGCAATGCCAGCCTGCAGGCCACTATGGCAAATTTTTACTCAGTGTCTTATACCACCGCAGAAGCCAATGCCTTGAGGGCGGCAGCAGAAGTATTTGTAACAGGCTACCCCGTGTATTTTATGTTTCAGGAGGGAACCTATGGCACAGAAGTGACAAACAAGTTTAAATTGGCACTGCAGGGAATAGTAAAAAGCACTGAAGGAGTATACCAAACTCAGGTAGTGGCTCCTGATACTGATATATGGTGTTATGCTTTCAAAGAGAACAGTAAAAACTTCTTTACCAATGCATACGCCACGGCTTATGGACAACTTTAGATACCCAAAATAAGAGACTTAAACGGCTACCAATATGTTACCACAACAATATACACCTACGGTCAAAGATTTAGTAAACCTGGAGTTTGTTCCCTCAGACCTACATTTTGTAAAAGAGGCCTTTGAGCAGGTGCTGAGCAAGTTGTATTACAATAACTTCAGAAGGCATACCTCTGCCGATGGCACGTCTACTACTTACAGTCTGGATGTTTACTATTACAAGGAGCTGCAAGTGTTCAATATCCCAAGCCTCAACTGGGAGGTAGCACTTAACCCGCCTGATCCTCAAAGTGCCTTAGGTGGAGCTAAGTTTGGGGTACACTTGTTTTTTCGTTGGGGTTTGTTACAACATGTCCCGTTTCCCGCCATCGAAACGTTTGACTTTAGCCCCAAAAGCTTTCTCTTGTTGTTGATAAATATATTGGGGATTGACTATGATCGTTTGATTGAGCAAGTGGCAGAAAACTTTCACCCAAGCCCAACAGTCACCTCTTTAGACGCATTTGTGAGCCACTATAATAATACCTATGCGGCCAACATTACTCATTATACTCAAGTACGGGATGTGGTTAATCAAATCAGGTTTGAGCGAGATATCATAGAGGTAATCGTAGATACTTACCTCCACTCAACAGATGATTTGGCTACTTTGTTCAAAACCATTGCAACAGATATTTCAGGAGATGACATCAAAGCCATTCTCACGCCAGAACTTCATTTTTCTATCAATGACCTCAGCCTGGGCTTTAAGTTGCCCCGAAAGATATTTAAGCCAGTAGATGCCCGGGGTCAGATCATACCCGACCCCGTCCAATCGGCGTTGATATTTCGGGCGGGCAGCTTGCATTATTCAAACCAGGCGGGCTTGGTTTTTGAAAAATCGGCCAGTGTCGATTTTCAAAAGTCGGCCATTCTCAATACGGGCATTGTGGTCGAAATCAATAAAATTAAGCTAGACCTAAGCGAGCAAACCAACCTACCCGAAGCCGCTCAAGAGGGGCGTTTGGAGGCTTTTAGAGGTTTCTACGCCGAAACCGCCACCATTACCCTCCCCACCAAGTGGTTCAAACAAGTAGACCAATCGCAGACCAAAATCACAGCACGCCACTTATTGGTGGGCACGGGTGGGCTATCGGGCACTATCTCCCTTGAAGCCGTCAACCCAAACTCTAATGTAACGCCAATACTTGCCACCAAAATAGGCGCCGATAATGGTTTTGAGGTGGGTTTTCAAGCCTTTGGTCTCACCTTCCAACAAAACGTGGTGACGGCATCGAACATTGCGGGGCAGCTCAAAATACCACGCCTGAAAAATAGCCAAGGCCAGGAGGCGGTCATAGACATTAGCGGGCACCTCGATGCCGAAGGCGATTTCTTGCTTACTGCTTCTAACCAAGGTGGTTTTGAGGCCTTAAGCCTCCCTGGGGTGTTGGCCCTTAACATTACCTCGCTGGAGCTGGGCCGCCAAGACGACAAATTCTTCATTGGCATTGGGTGCAAGTTGCGTTTTACCAACCAAGTGATGGATAAAATGCTCAAAGGGCAATCTATTGAGGTGTCTGGTATGCGCATTTACAGCGATGGCAGCTTCGAGATTGTGGGTGGTACCATTCCCGTACCCGCCAGTTTTAGCCTCAACCTGGGACCATTAGAAGTGGGCATCTCGGGCATCAACTTTGGGTCTTACCAACGCGAGCATTTGGGTGTGATGCGCAAATATTACGTTTTTGGTTTTGATGGAGCCTTGGGCTTGGGTCCCATTGGGGTAGAGGCACGGGGCAAGGGCATGCAATACTTCTTTACTATAGACAACGACCCCGCCCATGGCAAACCCGCCCACGATTATTTCAGTATTCAGACTATAGAGGTAGACATTACCATTCCGGGCAATGCCACCCCCGAAAGTGCCACCGCCATTATTCAAGGCTACTTGTCTATTCCCCAGCCTGGCGAGTCGCTTGAGTACGAAGGAGGAGTGTCGGTAAAGCTCCCCAAGGCCCGCATCAGCGGTAGCGCCGACATGCGCTTGGCGCCTCAATATCCTGCATTTTTGATTGATGCCCAAATAGGCTTGCCCAAACCCATTCCGTTGGGGGCTACTGGGCTGGGATTTTATGGTTTCAAGGGTTTGTTGGGCTACCGTTACGTAGCCGAAAAAGAGGCCATTGGCCTAGAGTCGGGCAAAGACTCTTGGTACGACTACATGGCACACCCGCGAAGTGGCATTCAACCCGAAAAATTTAGCGGCCCCGACAAAACCGCAGACTACGCGTTCCCTTTTTCGGTGGGGGCAGGGGCTACTCTAGCCACCATGGACGATGGGTTCTTGCTGTCTACCCGGTTGTTTTTGTTGTTGTCGTTGCCCAGTGTGTTTATTCTTGAGGGCAAGGCCAACGTTTTGAGCCAACGCCTTGACCTGGATTCCAGCAATGAGCCCCCTTTCTTTGCTTTTTTGGCCATAGGCGACCGCTCTATAGAAATGGGGCTTGGAGCCGATTATCAACTGCCCAAAAGCAATGGCAACATCATAGATTTGTATGCAGAAGTACAAGCAGGATTTTTCTTCGACCATCCTTCGGCTTGGTACATTCATTTTGGCACCAAAGAAAAACCCATTTCGGCGCGACTGTTTTCGTTGCTCGACGTAAGGGCTTTCCTGATGTTGTCGGCCAAGGGCATAGCAGTAGGCGCACGTGCCGAGTTTAACTTTGACAAACGCTTTGGGCCTGCCCACGTCAAGGCTTGGCTATACGCCGAGGTAGGCGCCAAGCTTAGCTTTGAGCGTCCCCAATTGGGCGGGCACATTGCCGTAGGAGGCGGGTTAGAGGTATCGCTTTGGTTTATTAGTCTGGGGCTTTCTTTTGATGCCATATTGGCCGCCGAAGCCGCCAAACCTTTCCTGGTGTATGCCCAGTTTCGAGTATGTGGTAAAATCAAAATTGCCTTTATTAAAATCAAGAAATGTGTCAATGTAGAGCTTAAGTGGGAAAAAGACAAGCAGGTAGACCGTAGCCCTATAGCCCCATTGTTGCCCGAAAGGGCCCACGAACTGGTCAAAGGAGTGCACATGCTCACGGGCGAAACCTTTGATCTGCAAAAGTTTAATGCTTTACCCTCAGCCGCCAACATTACCGGGAGCGTGTTGCCCCTGGACACTTACATTGACCTCAAGTTTACCAAGGCAGTATTGCCCAATGCAGTTGCCCACAAAATTGGTGGAGTAAACCATCCGCCTGCGGGCTATACCGACTTAATCCCTCCTGATAAAACCATCAAAGGAGGCAAAGAAGTACGCCAGGTAAAGCACCGTTATTCTATCGAGAGCATTGATATCAATATCTGGAATGGCAACGCCTGGCAAACATACCATCCTTACGAGGCAATGACCAACCACGCCAACACCACGGCCGGTTTGTCTCAGTTGAAGATAGGTCACTGGCAAAAGTCTGACCAACAATACAATGCCATTCGTTTGTTGGCCAGCGCCCCGTTTAGCTACACCGAACAAGGCGAGCCTGGTTGGTTTGTACCCGAACAGATGGGCATTACAGCGGCAAGTATGTTTTGTGAGGGAGTGGCCCGTACACAAGGGGTGATCAATTGGTTGACCACCCCTTTGAACACCTTGTATGCCACCAACATGCGTGGCTATTATCAGCAGCAGGGCATATATTACAAGCTCACTGGCCATGCATTCAGCGATTTGCAAGGAAAAACCTGGGGAATGCGTGCACGTGTGGCATCAGACACCAACACTCCTGCCTTTGCCCAATCGCTGCAGTTCGACAATTCTAATGACTTGGAGCTTAAGCTACCCGAAGCTGCCCAAACCGTCATATTGAACCTATCTACCGAAGCGCGTGGGGTTACCATTCAATACTATGGGGCGGTGCAAACCGACACAGTGCCAGGGGTACGGTATAGCCTGGTGGCTCAAGAATACAAAACCAAGGCTGCATTGGCGAACCCGGTAACCTATAGCCACCCCACTCAAGGAGTTTCCAAAATATTGATTGTTCCTGACAAGATAGACCAAGTGGCTGTAATGGCCGTGAGAAAAAAATTGGCGGAGCTGTATTTTGACGCCTATGTGGCTTCGCTTAGCACTGGTTTGCCCGAGTTGAACGGATTTGGCTTTGTGAGCCAGTTCAATTTGCTCACTGGCCAACTAGAAACATTGTATGAGGCAGGGGGCACTATGTTGCCCAATCATACTCCAGTAGAAACGTTGGATTTTTTCTTGAACCAATACGAAAAGGCTGCCCATACTTATCACCACCAAATAGAAACCCCCGAGGGCGATATTTATGCTGTAGGCGAAGTGTTGCATGCCTCGGGTAAGCAAGTAGGGTTGATCACCAAGCTCAATGCGCGAGGCGAGGTAATCTGGGAGAAAAGCTATGCTCCTTCTTCCGGCACCGATTTTAGCTTTCGCCAGGTTGTATTGTGCGACAATGGCGACCTGATGTTATTGGTCCATCATCTGGTCGCCCTCCGTCGCTCGGTATTGTTTACATTGTTTGGCTTGTTTAGGGTACAAAGCAACGGCACCCCCAGAGATACTCAAGCTACTTTTTATGACTATTTTCCGGACGACAACCACGACTCCTTTTTGGTAAAGATGAACAACGACCAGTTCTTTTTGGCTGGGGGGCATACTGCCCTGAGAACAGGAGAGGCGAGTGCTGGCGGGGGTGGTGGCAGACGTGCCATTGGCGACCTCTCAGGGTTTAATAAATTGTTTGTGGGCAATGTGTTAAAAGGAGCCGCTTTTGATGGGCAACACTTGTTGTTGGTAGGGTATAGTTTCAACTCTTTTGCGGTCAAGCTGGACGAAAACTTTCAGTTGATAGAGCAACAGTTTTGGGGAGGTGCATCAGACAGCTTTGCCTTGCTAAGGCATGTGTGCTACAGCGAAGGGCAATTTGTGGTAGCGGGAGACCTTGCTTCGGAGCTAAAGCCAAGGCGCCATGGCGGCGATCCCTTGGTGCCTTTGGGCAATGTAGCCCGGTTTGTGGCTCAGTTTGACGCCTCTGCTTCATTGCCTCAGGAGCTTGCCGCTAAGGTGTTTAACGAAGTAGACCTGGTAGACCCCCTCAGCTATGCCCTTAAGTGTAGCCCACAATTTGTGTTTGTGGGTGTCAACGAGCGTATCTACAAATTTGATCGTCAGTTGAACCTGGCGGGCAATTATATTTTTGGCGAGGAAGCCGAAACTGTGCACTTAGACGGGGCAACGGCGCAAAGCGTATTGTTGCATAGCTATGCCCATGCCGAAGAGCATTACTTGGCGCGGCTAGACCTTGGGGCAGGCAGTTGTCGGTCAAAAACAGGCCCTGCCCTGAGCTTAATAGACGTCAACATTGCAGGGAGCTTTCCAGGTAGGTTGTTTGCCGGGGAACAGTGGAGGGTAATGCATACCTCAAACCTGACAGTAGGCGAGGTAGTGTCTGCCCCTAAGCCTTTGTGCTCGTTTACGGGGCGAAAGCCCACCCCCGAGTTTTCTTTTAAATCTTATCTGCATGAAGTCAATTGGCAATCGGTAGAAGACTACGTGCTCAACCAACACATTCCGGGGCAAACTGCCATTCAGGAAGATTATCAGGCGTCGGTCAATGCCCTCAACAAAACCGTGCGCCCTGTGTGGCGCCCCAACTCTACCTATTATATTCATTTCAAACTAAGAGACAATGTAGACGATGGGCAGCAGACAGCTGACTTTGAGTATTACTATGGTTTTAAAACGGCCGGTCCGGTAGGGCACTTTCACAATGCGGCGGGGGTGCACTACGGCGCAAGCCGCGATGGTCAAGGGCATTTGGTAAACCCCGAAAAGTATGCACTCGCAAATATGAGAAAGTACATCGATTACACACGTTCTTACCCCAATGCCGATGGCAACCTGCTCAGGTCTAAGCCTTTGTTTTACAGCAGCGAAAATGGCCACAATACCATCGCTTTGTTTTTTACCCAGGCATACACTGCACATTTGATGAACGAATGGCCTGCCTATCAGGGCTTGGCTTCGTTGCAGGGGAGGTTACAAATTGTGGTAAAAGACCCTACCGAAGGACTGAGCGTTGAAAATCCGCCTCCGCCCCACATTACTACTACCGAAATACCCCAGGCAGTAGTGAGCTGGGAGGTAGATAATGCTCCTCCGATGCCCACTCATTTGCAGCAGCTCAACAATTTTGTCCAGGCGCAAGCCAACAACCCCGACTTGCAATGTTTGCTGGTGGGTGGAGAGTTGATCAAGCCGTTGAGTTATGTAACCAAGGTAACGCTTACCCATTTGAAACCTCAAAAAATGTATACCGCCATTGTAAACAATGTGTTTGAAGGGGCTACGGCAGAGGTGCATAACTTTGTGTTTCAAACCTCTCGTTATGCCCACTTTGCCGAGCAAGTCAATAGCCATCGGTTGCAAGACGACCAAGGCAATGCACAAAATGCGGTATTTACCGTGCCGCTGACCTTAGACGCTGCCGCCATCAATACGGCTTACCACATAGTGGCCAACATTTCGGACCCTGCCAGTGCGGCATTGGCTACCCAATGGAACGATTTGTTTGCGCGGGCTATCGAGGGGGCATTGGGCATGCCTCCTATGGCTCCTGCGCTTACTACTGAGTTTCACCCAATCAAAGATACCAATTCGGGGCAGGTGGTGGCCTTGCTTATTCGCAACCCTGAACCTTTGAATGATCCCAAGATGCCTCTGGCAGAAGCCCAGCCGACTATAGCCGTGATGCAGGGCAGCCAGGTGGCTACCGACTATAGGGTGTTGCTGAGCCAAGACTACGCCCAAGCTTTGATTATGCATAGCAGCAAGGCCATTACCGCCAGTAGCTTGGTGGTGCGTTTTCAGTACAAAAAATGGAATGGCAATGATTACGAAGTCGTAGAAACTATTCAAACCAATCAACTCATTATTCAATAAACACCCAAAAGCGATCAATCATGGATTTTATAAAAAATTATCAGTTTAAGAAAGGTAGCGATGATCTGGGAACGGTTTTTTACCAAAATATGGTTACTGGCAATGATGAGCTATTGGTGTCGGCAATGACTATGGATGGGCAAGACAATATTTTGTTTAAAACAGATCATCTGGGAAGGGTATTATGGGCGCTAAGCCTTGAGGCTTATTATGTGTGTTCTATGATACTTTGCCACAATGGAGATGCGTTAGCCTTGTTATCTGTTTTTGGCTCTAATGTACCTGTAGTCATCAGAGTGGGCAGTCAAGGACAAATTTTATGGCGGCGTGTAATCTCTTTTTCTATGGTTGATACAGTTAATGCAAAGCCCTTGGTAGTAGAAACACCCGAAGGATATGGTGTGGTTTGTCTGGAACAAAGTTATTATGAAGAAAAACTGCTTATAAAACTAGATCCAAGTGGTCAGGTAGTCAAATCTACATCTTTCAAAGATCCTTACCTTGCCTTGGGTGAAATGCACTATGACCCTGTTCTCCGTCATATCATTTGGGTAAGTAAAATGATTGATCATCAGTTGGGACCTAATGCTTCCATTGTGGTGTTTACGGAATCTTTGGAGGTAGTCAAAAAGCGCAGGTTAAAGCTCTCGCCGAATGATTTTAACAGTGATAATTACACAGGAGATATTTTTTCTATAGTCACTGCCAATGATTACAAACTGGTAGTATCCAGTGACTTTCACTTTTATGCACCACTTTCGAAGGACTTACCCATAGGCAGCATAAGCGTCCATAAGACCTTACACAATAATAGATATGCTTATCAGCAAAATCATTTATCGCCCAATTACTTTTATAGATATAAAAATAGTCAGGTAGACTTCATAGATTTTGACAAAGGAATATTGAAAAAGGTAGCGTTGGGAGCGAATGGTTTTAATGAAATAATTGTGCCATACCATGTTTCAAATGGTCATTTGTATTACTCATTCAAC
This sequence comes from Microscilla marina ATCC 23134, assembly GCF_000169175.1. NCBI lineage: Bacteria > Pseudomonadati > Bacteroidota > Cytophagia > Cytophagales > Microscillaceae > Microscilla > Microscilla marina. The sequence continues at coordinate 4,862 of NZ_AAWS01000079.1, read as the reverse complement.
CATACCATATATGCTACTTCTGAAGATTTTCAAGAATGTATTGATCTAGTAGTAAATTCTACTGAGCCTCTTGACCTCACACCAACAACCATCACTATAGAAGACTTGGTGTTGGAAGTAAAAGAACCCTTTATACAATTCTCAAATGATAATTTAGAAACATTTACTGGGCTTACTTGGCAAGAAGAGCCTATTTGTGTGCCCACCAACCCTCAGTTTCCCCAATCTCCTCATCTCTACCTCCAAGCGGCAGGCTCTACCGGGGCAGATGGCAGCGCACGGGGCATTCACTTGCGTTGGATGCTCAAGAAACAACTGACCCATCACTTGCCCAAGGGAAATTTGGCCAACACCACCCATCATTTGAACAAACCCGACGATTTTGTAAAAATCTATCGGGCGGCTTATGCCCCCAAAGTTACCTCATTAGATTTGAGCACTCCGCCCCAAACCGTAGACGACCTCAACCAAAAGTGGATGTATAGCGTAGATGAACAGTTCATCTCTGTTCATTTCCACCAAGCCGATCGTTACCAAACCATTCGATCCAGCATAAATCCATTGGTAAACCCTCAGGGTTTTATTCAAAACTATGGGGATGGACTGATGGAAGTGAGCACTGAAAAAAATGTATTCTTTGCGGTAAGATGGGTCGTAAACCAAGGGCAAGCCGGCAGCCAATTGCAAGTAGAATGTTTTGGGGTAGAAGAAAACACCCTGGCTTCTCCCAAAAGCATCATTGCCCGCCAAACTTTTGACCAAAATATGCTCTCGGCAGCTCAAGTAAACCTGGAAAATGGCCGCAGTGTAAGGTGGCGAGCCAAGCAATGCGGGGTAGTAGCCCTTGAGCTGGAGCTGTATGATGAGCTACTTGATGACCTAAACCAAAATCAGGCTTGGAAGGCGCTAGGGAAGTTTGCCCTGAGTACCGATGATGCCACTGCTTTTCAAGGTTTGGAACCCACCCCAGGGTTGGTTCACGGCCAATGGCCGCGTTACAACGACCAAACCTTTGTGAATACAGCCAACTACCACGACAAGTGGAGTGGTACGCGTGAGGCGCCCGACCGCAACATCAAAGAGGTAGTGCAAAAGTACCTCACGCTGAGCGACCAAGCCAACAACCCTAAAGCCATGGAGATGGTGCAGTTTACCACAGACGAAGGCATTACCGACCAAATGGAAATATCTAACCTTGATATGTTGCAATTGGCTTCGTTTGACTACCACGTGGCTCGAATGCTGGGTTTGGGCTATCTGGATACCGACCCAGCGGTGATGTCGGGCAAGTTTGTGTACAAACTCGAATACACTACTACGGCCGATTTGGGAGACGGCGAAGGAGCCAGAACTGTGACACATACCTACTTGTCGTTGCCCACGGCTATAGACGACGAACGCCTGCCTTATGCCGTAGATCTGGAGGCGCCACAAATGGGTACTCAATACAACGAAAGCGCGGAAAATCAAGTCAAAATTACCGATGAACAAGGCTATACTCAAGACGGCAAAACGCGTTTTATCAGCTTGTTTGCCCAAGCATTGCCCGAACACGATGAGGGAGGTTTTTTTGCTGCTTCTGACTCTTTCAATTTTGCCCAGAGTACTTACCCGGTATACACAGGCATTGAGTACAAAGCACAAGGGGGCAGTTGGCAACGCCCCGAGTTGCTCAATAATGTACGCCACCTGGCAGCAGTACCTACTGGGGTTACACCTTATGCCGAGTCGGTAGTGTTGCACCTGCCAGACCCTGGCGAGGCCTTGTATGTACACCGCGAGAAAAAAGCAGGAACCCATGTATATAGCTCTTATGGGGTCAATTGGTTTGGTAGAGCCACCCGTAGCAGCATAGCACATTCGGTCACGACGAACTTCCCTCTAAAAAATAATTTATTGCCACCTTCGGGGCTGCAGGCAGTATTGGTACAGCCCGAAAGCCCCTTGTTGTTTACCTCGCAAAACGACCAACAAAGGCTAAGGCAAATTACAAACGCAGACAAAACTTTGGTACGGCTCCACTTTCAATACCATGGGTTTCAGGAGTTGGTGAGGTACAAGATTATCCCCGAAGACATGGGGAATGCTACTGATGCGCTTCATCCTAACGCCATTTTTCCAGATGCAGAGGAACTGTTTGCCGATGCCATAGAAATATTTTTTAGAAGCAGTGCACCCCAACAATTATTGGGTAAAGCCCAACACATCCAACCCGACCCTCAAGATGCCTTGGTGGCTGTAGTAAGCACCGAAACTTATCGGGTGGTGAGCAATGGTTCGGAGTGGGTGCCTACTGTAGCCGCCCACCAAGCAGACAACTTTGCCGGGGGGGTGTTGGTGTTAGAAGACAAGCAATACCTTATCAAAGAGGTGATACCCAACGCCAGCACTGGAAGCGGACCTGCCATTAAAATATACAAACAAGAGATGACAGGCGGCGTTGACTCGAACTTGCCTCTCAATGCAGCGTTGCCCACCCTCAAGGCAGACGGCAAATTCATGGCGGTCGAAAATATGCAAGGCAATCAAGCTTGGGGCACCACCAACCCGTATGGGTTCAAAGTACAAATTGGCGCGCAATGGGCGGTGCACCGCGAAGTGATTCAGCAACCGGAAAGCAGTAATGTAAATACCGAATTTGTAGAAAAGAGCCGAGGCATTTGGGGGCAAGCCACGATAGCAGCCACTGGGCAAGTGGGGGAATACAAAATATCGTTTACTGATGGCACACAGCTTGCCAACCATCCTCAATTTAAGCCTCAGGGCAATTCGGTAAACTGGTACCAAGGCATAGTAAGGATTCATGAAGCAGCCAAACCTTTAGGCAAACGAAAAAATTTGCAAGTCGTGAAAATTGAAGGAATAGGGCAAGCCGGCTTGGTGCTGTATGTGGTAGACGCCGAACGTCGGCAAACAGGCGCAACCCAAGATATTATTCAAACAGGCACCCAGGTTTCAGTCAATTTTTATCCCGGTTATCAAGTACACCTCTATGCCGATAGTGCCTGGGGTTTGACCGAAAGCAATGTGTTGCCCAAAGTAGGCGAAGGGGTTCATTATAGCATTTTTGGGGCAAGAAGCCTGGCTACCAGCAAAGCGATGACTTCTAATATTAGCACTCCTCAACTCATGTTTGCCCAAGAGGTAGTACAACCCAAAAGACCAGAACTGCCCCAAGGGAGTTTGTATGCTACCCGCCCCGATGTATTGGGCAAAGCCCACTATACCTTGGTTACCCGGTTTGGTCATTCCCCTCATGCCGTGTTGTATTACCGCATGGACGAGCAGGCGTTGCTAAATGCACTTTATCGCCCTGATACGATAAAGGCAATCAGAACAGCACTGGAAGGGCTGCAAGACACTGCCTATGTAACCAATCGTTGGAGAAACGTGTTGACTTTTGATTATAATTATCCTGCGGATGACCCCGTCAATGAAAATGGCAAGTTTGGGGTATACCCTCCCACCGCCAGCGGGCATCGTTTGCCCAACCCCGATCGCCCCCCACTTTTTAATGGAGCCGAGGTGCCCGGACAAATCAAGGACAGGATTCGACAGGCAGTGCTCAATGCTTTTGTTCCCTTGACAGAAATCCCTTTGTTGTATCAACACATCAAAGGAGAGAGTTACCAGCCAAGCCCTAAACCACAAGTAATAAGGGGTAAAAATGGTCAATTGCTGTTGCCCGAACATCCCGATTTTGACATAGCGCCTATGGCTAAAAAAATAGGCACCCACCAAGTATTGTTCACTGATTTTGGTTTGGATGGCACCTCCAATAATGTGTATTTTTATGCAGTACGAGAAATGGGCAGTACAATGCAATTGGGAGAGTTTAGCCCAATACTTGGCCCGGTTACTTTGGTAAATACCCAGGCACCAGAGGCACCACAAGTGAAAAGCGTGATGCCGGTATTGGCCAATGAGGTTGCCCAGGGTGCACCTGGCATGCAGTTTGAAATCAATGCCTATAGTTCATTACAAAATATTAAAAGAGTAAATGTGTATCGCACGATGGAGCCCACTAATAGCCTTTCGGTAAGATTTATGGATTTGGTAAAAACCGTGGAGCTGGGCGATCAACAAGCCCAAAAAAGTATTTGGGTGGTCAAAGATGATTTTGCTGAGGTTGATTTTATTCCTTATGGCGAGCCTATGTATTATAGGCTTACGGTAGACCGTGCGGTAACTTACGCCGATAAACAAGGAAATATTGTGCAAGGCAACGTAGCTTCATTGCCTTCTAAATTACTCATTAGTAGTATGGTAGATGCTCGCACTCCCTCCACTCCATCACTTGCTTTGGAGGCTACTCCAGTCAATCCCCAGTTTGAGTTGACCAATGTGCGCTTAAGTTGGACCAAAACAACCCACAATGGCAAGTATCATTTGTATAAGATGAACAAACAAGGCAGTTGGGAAAAAGTGTATGAACTGGTGTCTAGTGATGCTTCATTGGTAGTAGGACTGGTAGATACAGCGCTGCAAAGCGATCGTTTATTGCTTAAAAACACGGAGGGTACCAATATATACCATCACTTCAAAGTAGTAGCCGAAAACTCATCGGGTTTGTGGAGCAATGAAGAAAAAATACTGACGATTGCTGAGGGTTAGTAGCAACACCAAGGTGCTAGGGACTAGGTGCTATGCTGTGTCAAGTCTTCCATAGGGCGACTTGACACAGTTGATTGATGGAGGTCTCCTGACTTCTCTGCGTAGGGCTTTCTTATAAAAAATGAGAAATCTCTCTGAAGCTTACAAAGTTCGAGGCATCGATTGGGCGTGAAGACACTGCCCTCCGAGGACAAGCTCGGAGCAGGCGAGGCGGTGATGTGGTTGTCCGAGAACCTATTGTCTGAAAA